>NZ_JALEXO010000170.1 GCF_022780145.1 Intestinibacter sp. | reverse complement strand
TATAGAGCTAAAAACAGTGTCAGGATCATAGACATCCATAAAAGCACAAGGTCCATAGTCGATAGTTTCTCCACATATACTCATATTGTCAGTATTTAAAACACCGTGTATAAACCCTACACTTTGCCATTTAGCTACGAGTTTAATTTGGCGTCTCATAACTTCATTGATAAAATCAATGTATTTATTTTCGCTGTTTTCTATAAATGGAAAATGTCTCTTTATAGTATAATCTGCTAGAGCTTTTAATTTATCAGGACCTAGCATATATGATGCGTACTCAAAGGTTCCAAATCTAATATGGCTAGAAGCAACTCTAGTTAGTATAGCACCCTGTTCTATTTTTTCTCTATATACATCTTCTCCAGTAGATACAACTGACAGACTTCGAGTAGTTGGAATTTTAAGTGCGTGCATCGCCTCGCTTACTATATATTCTCGTAGCATAGGACCTAAAACAGCGCGACCGTCTCCGTTTCTAGAATAAGGAGTTCTGCCTGAACCCTTGAGCTGAATATCAAATCTTTCTCCTGAAGGAGTTATTTGTTCACCTATTAGCAAAGCGCGTCCATCGCCTAACATTGTGAAGGTTCCAAATTGATGTCCTGCATATGCTTGTGATATATACGCACCGTTTTCGGCGCTTGTATTTCCTGAAAGAATATAAATTCCTTCTTGAGATTTTAAGAAATCTTTATTTAATCCAAGTGAATCTGATAGATTTTCATTTAAAATAATTAAATTGGGTGATTTTACAGGTTTTAAATCTACATAGCTGTAAAATTTTTTAGGGAGATTTATATATGAATTATCGAAATTGAACCCAGTTTTAACTATTTTATTTGTCATAAAATTGTACTCCTTTCGTAAGTTTAGTTAAATATCTTTTTAATAATATACCCTATTTAATAAGAAAATAACCTTATTTGGTGACAAATAGAAGGTATTAGATAATTGTATGAATTTTCAACATATGTTATAATTTGTAAGTAATTAAAAATTTTTGTAAAAAAAGAAAGGAATAATACCATGAGTGATCAAAAACACGTACAAGAATTATCTTCTGAAAAGACTGAATTCAAAAGAGAAATCGGTGTTTTCGGTGGAGTAAGTATCATCGGTGGAATCATGATAGGTTCAGGGATATTCTATCTTGGTTCTTATGTATTAGACAGAACTAATTACAACTATGGATTAGCTATTTTAGCTTGGATCCTAGGAGGAATAATATCTCTATTTGGTGGATTATGTTATGCAGAATTAGGAGCTGCAATGCCTAAAGCAGGTGGTAGAATGGTATACCTAACAGAAGCATATCATCCATGTGTGGGATTCTTAGCTGGGTTCTCAGATTGGCTAATAGGAGGTCCTGGTTCAGTAGCTGCTTTAGCTATAGCACTTCCTACAGCACTTAAATCTTTTGTAGCACTTAGCGACACAGGTATAAAAGTATTTGCAGTTGTATTAATTATAGGATTAACTATTTACAACTGTTATGGTGTAAAATTATCATCAATACTTCAAAATATTTCTATGGTTGCAAAATTAGTGCCAATTTTATTAATATTAGGAGCAGCATTATTCTGTGGTAAAATAACTCCAGATCTTGGTATAGGTCAAGAAGTAGCATCTTCTGGTGCATCAGGAACTATATCAATGGTTGCATTTGCGATTGTAGCTTCATTGTGGGCTTATGAAGGATGGACTAATTTAAACACAGTAACAGAAGAAATTAAAAATCCTAAGAGAGATTTACCATTAGCATTAATAATCGGTATAGGTGGAATAACAGTACTTTATACATTATTTAACTATGCTATATATAGAGTTTTACCTCATGATACAGTAGTATCAATGATAGGAGATGGAAACTACTATTTAGGAACAGAAGTTGCTAAATTAATTTTTGGTAATGCAGGTGGTATATTAGTTACTGCAGCAATGGTAATAGCTATATTTGGTTCAACAAATGGATTAATATTAGCTCAACCTCGTATGTACTATGCAATGGCTAAAGAAGGTCACTTCTTTAAATCATTTGGAAAATTACATCCTAAATATAAAGTTCCTACAACTGCATTAATAGTTCAAGCGGTAATATCTATAATATTAGTATTAATGAGAAACCTAGATCAATTAACTAATTTAGTTGTTTTCCAAACAATGATATTTAACTTCTTAACAGTTTTAGCTGTACCAGTACTTCGTAAGAAAATACCTGAAATAGACAGACCATACAAAGTTTGGTTCTATCCAGTTAGTATAATAATTACAGCGCTTATTTTCGCAGGATTAGTTGTAAGTACATTCTTTGACGATCCAGTAAGTGCAATAACTGGATTTGCAGTTCCTGCTATAGGTATATTATTCTACTTATACTTTGATAAACAGTTGAAAAAAGAAGGAAAATCAGCATAGGATATTTGTATAATTTCTAATTATATTATGTGAAATTATAGGGGGAAAATAAAAAATGAAAACAGTTTTATTCAATGGAAAAATTTATGTAGAAAAAGAAAAATTTGTAGAAGCTGTTTTAATTGAAGATAGAAAAATTAAAGCTATTGGAACTAATGATGAAATTTTAGCAACTTCAGATATTGACGAAAAAATAGACTGTCAAGGTAAAACAGTAATACCTGGTCTTAATGATTCTCATATGCATATGTTTAGTCTTGGAGAAACAATGTATCAAGCTAAAATAAGTGGTTGTAAGAGCATAGATGAAATGATAGAAATATGCAAAAAATATATATCTGAAAACCCTGAGAGAGTAAAAGGTGGTTTATATGCTCAAGGATGGAATCAAGATCTATTTGAAGATAGCTATAGAATGCCAAATAGATTTGATTTAGATAAAATATCAACAGAAATTCCTATAGTACTTGATAGAGTTTGTGGTCATATACTAGCTACAAATACGAAAGTGATAGAAGTGTTAGGATTAGACGGAAACTCTCCACAATACAATGGTGGAACATTTGAAATAGGTGAAGATGGATATCCTAATGGTGTATTCACAGAAAATGCTTGTAATATTGCGAAAGATA
>NZ_JALEXO010000032.1 GCF_022780145.1 Intestinibacter sp. | reverse complement strand
TCAGAAATCATAGCGAGCAGGATGTAAATAAAGCAAATTATAAAGCAGTTGATATGAGTACGGGCGATATTATAAAGGATAATAAAATTTATATTGGAATTTTTATAGCTAAAAGTGGTATAGGTCTGGCTAAGTGGATATTGCAGTTTGGAACGGATATAAAGGTGATATTTCCAGATAGTTTGAGATCTATTATAAAGAGTGAGATTGATGAGATGAGTGAGTATTACTCTGAGTAGTGTTTACGAAAGGGGTAGACTCTTTCATTTTTTGGTGATGAAATCTGAGTATTTTGGAGAAGAAAAATAAATTTTGAAAAAGGTCGATTTTAAGTATAAAAAATATATAAATGCGTTTTCATCGTTTTTCAATATTATGAAAAAAATCACAATAACATGAAATTATGGTATAATGTCATAAGAAAAAACTATTTTGGAGGGAAATATGATAGAGCGTATAAATATACAAGAATACTTGGATATGATTAAGAGAAGGAGAGTTATGATAATTGTAATCCTTCTAGTGAGTTTGGCTTTGGGGGCATTTAAGGCGTATCGAAATTATGTTAGTTTTGTGCCTAAGTACACATCGACTGTGGTTGTAAAGATTGATTCTATGAAGGTTCAAAAGGAGGAGGTTGCTAAGGAAGCGAAGAAGAATAAGAAAAAAAGCAGTAAAACTGATGAAAATTCTACTGACGGGAACGGAACAACAACTCAACAAGAGGATCAACCTATAAATTATTTTAACTATAGTATAATTTCTCAGGATGAGTCTATTTCTAGTAGATATTATACTTTTATGGAAAATTCTACTATGTACTCTAAGGTGGCACAGGTGGCAGGTGTTAGAGCTAAACAAATATACAACATCAGTGCGTCTCAGGATGAGACTAGACTTGAGGTTATATATCTTACTATTACTACTTTGGACAAGGATTCTGCCCAAAAGGCTGCGGCTGCAGTTCCTGAGGTTTTTAACACTGAGCTACTTAAGGAAATTGGAATAGACTGCGTGTCTACTGTTTATGAGGCTACTGAAGCACAGGCTACTAGAAGACCTAGGGACAAGTCTATACTTCAGTTTGGCATGGCAGGTCTTGTTTTTGCGATATTTTTAGTACTACTATTAGAATGCCTTAATACGAAGATAATAACTCCTGACGATGTCGAAAAATACTGGGATTTACCATTATTAGGTGTAGTTCCAATGTTTGACGAAAATCCAAAGGGACAACACAGAAAGAAGAAAAAATAAAAACGCCGCCGCGACGCTGGGTGAACCAGCAAGGGTGTCATGACAAGGAAGAAAATTAAGGATAAAAAGTAGGAGGAAAATTTAATGGTAGCACATATAAAAGATGAGAATTTTATGCTGAGCGAGTCTTATAGAGAGATCAGAACATATTTATCTATAAATGAAGATATAAAAACAATCTTAGTGACAAGCGCTGAGATGAACGAAGGGAAAACTACTACTATCTGCAACCTAGCCAAATGCTTCGGTGAGCTAGAGGATACTAAGGTTCTACTTATAGACTGCGACTTCAGAAAAAGGGGCGTAAGTAGAAAGCTAGATATAGAAAACACATTTGGCGTATCAGATATAGTGTTTGGATATAAGGAAATTAGTGAATGTATCAAGCACATAGATGATATAGATGTACTGCCTTCTGGTGGGCTTCCATCTAATACGTCTATGCTTTTGAATTCTAAAAATATGAAAAATATGATAAAATGCCTTAGAGAGGAGTACGACTATGTATTTATAGATTCACCACCTATATGCAGATTAAACGATGCTTGTATAATAACTCAGTATGTAGATGGTACTGTCATAGTAAATGCGTCTAAGGCGATAGATTCGAAGGCGGCTCAGATAACTTTAGACAAGCTAAAGAAGGTCGGGGCCAATATAATAGGTGTAGTTTTGAATAAATTTGAATCAGAGCAATACAATTACTACAGCTACTACAGCTATTACGGATATGATGATAATAAGAAGAAAAGATTTAGATTGTTTGGAAAGGGTAAAAAGAAGAAAAAGAAAAAGAGATAGGGGACTGATAAAAAAATGCAGGAAACAGTCAATATAAGGGAGTATATAGATATATTTAAGAGAAGAAAATGGATTGTGATAATAGCTATTTTGATTGGTTTGATTCTAGGTGGGTATAAATCATATAAAAATTACGTTTCTTATAGACCGACTTATACATCAACTGTAACTATTAGAATAAATACTATGAAGACTTATGAACAAAAGCTAGAGCAGCAAAAGAAGAAAAAGAAAAACAGCGATGACGAACAGGATTTGGCTGATTTGTATAATACTTATTCTACTGGTTCAGAGATTAAAAACCAAAATATAGCTACTTCTTATATATGGCTTGTAAACAAGGAGCCATTCAGAAAGAAATTAGCTGCTGTATCAGGAGTCAAGGTCAGCGAGCTCGGGTCTATAGTGGCGACTCCAAGCGAGGATATACCTACATTTGTAGATATCAAGGTAGTATCGTCTACACCAGAGATAGCTCAGAAGGTGGCACAGGCAGCTCCAGAGGCTTATAACGAGGAGCTTATAGACATAGCCAAATCAGACTGTGTCGAGCTAGTTTACGATGCCAGCAGTCCTGTTTTGATACCTAGAGCTAGAGATTTATCTTTGGTGAAGTTCTTGGCAGTGAGCATAGTAGCAGCTGTATTTTTAGTTTTATTAGTAGAATGCTTAGATACTAGAATAAAAACACCTAATGATGTCGATAAATATTGGGATTTACCGCTAATAGGTGTAATTCCAATGGACGATGGAAGAGCAAAGGGAACAAAGGATAATACGCAAAATTAGGAGGAAAAATAGTGAAAGCAGGTTATAATGAGGGGAATTTCGAGCTAAATGAGTCCTACAGAGAGGTCAGAACTTATTTAGGCATAAATAAAGA
>NZ_JALEXO010000024.1 GCF_022780145.1 Intestinibacter sp. | reverse complement strand
GCCTTTTGTGGTAGAAGATTTTTTAGGCTTTGATTTAAATTTAGTAGTTGCTTTTGTAGCATTAACTGGCTTTGGTGCCTTTTCAAACATTTTTATTTCAGCATTTTTTATTGAATCGCTTATATTTTCTAATTTAGATATAGATTCCATATGAAAATGATCGTCTAATAACGAGCTTTCAGCATTTCTTCTAGAATTATCAAATTTGTAGTCATCTAGATAGTTGTCATCGATATACTGTTTAATAGAATCAAATAAGCTTTGACTTATAGCAAAAGACTTTTTATCGAAAACGACTAGATAAATCATAAGGTCGTTTTCAGCGAGGAAATCCTCGATGGCGCATCTAGCTGTATGAAGTGCTTTATCCTTAGGATATCCAAAGTTTCCCGATGAAATTAGAGGAAAAGCTATAGATTTACATCTTTTTCGTTTTGCTAGATTTAAACAGTTTAAATATGTATTATAAAGAAGCTTTTCTTCATCGTGACCTCCTCCATGCCAAACAGGGCCAACCGTATGTATTATGTATTTACAATCTAGGTCATATCCTTTTGTTATAACAGCTTGAGATGTCTCTATGTGACCTATTTTATCGCATTCCTTTTGAAGCTTTTCTAGACCCGCTTTTTTAAAAATCGCACCACAGACACCTCCGCTGGCTTTGAGTCTGTTGTTAGTCGCATTGACAATGGCGTCAGTTTTTAAATTTGTAATATCCTCTCTTATTATTTCAAATGGCATAAAAATCACTCTCCATTATCGTAAAATATATATTTTTAATAATTATAACATGAAATACTTTTATTACTGTATAAATCATATAAGCATATGAAATCTGATATTTTTGCTAAAAAGATAAAAATATGTAAAACAATATTTCAATATATAAATATAATTTTAAATATTATTTTTATAATTGAGCTGAAACATTTTATTTTCTAAAATATATGTGATAAAATAGATAAATGAAATATAAATCAGGTAAATTAATTAATATAAATAAAGGGGGAGAATATTATGCATACTATGAAATATAGTAATATAGAATTTGATGTAAACATACCAGAAGAACAAATCGCATGCGAATTAGAATCTAACGTTGTAGAACTTCCACAAAGAACTGTAAAAGAACATATAGAATATGCACTAGATAATCCAATCGGAGCAGGGGATATATCAACAGTTGTCAAAAAAGGCGACAAAGTAGCAATAATAATATCTGACGTAACAAGAAAATGGCAAGCAATACCTACATATTTACCTATATTAGTAGATAGAATAAACAAATGTGGTGTGCCTGACGAAGATATAACTGTCATATCTGCTTGTGGTACTCATAGAAGACAAACTGATGAAGAACATAAAGAATTACTAGGTGAAGACTTATTCAAACGTTTAAAAATAATAGATCATGAATGTGACAAAAAAGAAGATTTAGTTTATATGGGAGAAACTTCTAGAAAAACTCCTGTATGGTTAAATAGATATGCAATAGAAGCAGATAAAATAATATTAACTGGTGGAGTTGTTTATCACTTCTTAGCTGGTTTCGGTGGAGGAAGAAAGAGTATAGTACCTGGTATAGCAGGAAGAGAAACTATAAACACTAACCACTGTAACGCTTTAAATCCTGGATTTGGAAATGGTGCAAATGTCAATGCTTGTTCAGGAAATTTATCAAAAACTAATCCATTCCACGATGACCTAGAAGAAGCTGCTGCAATGGCTAAACCAGCTTACTTATTAAATGTAGTTGCAAACTCTGACCAACAAATAATAGCTGCTTTTGCAGGGGATTGGATAAAAGCTCACAAAGCTGCAACTGAATTAGTTGACTCAATAGATGGTGTATATGTTGACGAAAGAACTCCATTAGTTATAGCAAGTGCTGGAGGATATCCAAAAGACATCAACTTATACCAAACTTCAAAAACATTATCAAACTCTAAAACTATGATAGCAGAAGGCGGAACAATGATAATATTATCTGAATGTGGTGAAGGCTTCGGAGATAAAGATTGTGAAGATCAATTAACTAAATTCGATAATATGGAAGAAAGAGAAAAAGCATTGCGTGCTGACTTCTCAATCGGTGGATTTGTCGGATACGATTTCGCTGAAACTGCTGAAAAATACAACATGATATTAGTAACTAGTATCCCACAAGAAAAATTAAGTAAAACTAAAATACATGCAGTTAAGACTTTAGATGAAGCTTTAGAATTAGCTAAAAAATTAAATGGCGGATCTATAGATGATATGAAGGTTGCATTATTACCACATGGTGCTAATACATTACCTAAATATAGATAGTAAATAGAGAATATACTTAGTCGATTTATTAATAGTTAAAAAAATAATTTAAATAAAAAGAAGTGTTCAAAAATAAAATATATTTTGCATCACTTCTTTTTTGTTTTAAATAAAAAAAATTATTTCTTTATTTTTTAAAGTTTTAAGTAGATAAATTATATTAAATAGAAAGTATATTATAGTAGATATTAAATAAATATTAAATTAAATAAAAATTAAACTTAATACAAATTAATTTATTATATTTCATAAACTTGCAAAAAAATCCAAAAACTGATACTATCTAGATATTATATAAAAATTCCAAAAATTTATATAATTCGCATTTATAAAATATTTAGGAGGGGTATATATGGAACAAAAATCACCTAAAAACAACGGTAAACAAAGTTTCTTTGATGGTGCTTTTGGGAAATATTTAGTACCTGGTATATTACTTCAATCAGTTCTTATCGGTGGTGGATATGCAACTGGTCGTGAAATTATATCTTACGGTGCTAATTATGGAGCAAAAGGATGGATAGCAGGTATTGCTACACTTATAGGATTTGCAGTTATAGCAATGGCATCATTTGAATTTGCTAGAGTAACAAAATCTTATAACTACAAGGATTTCATGAAGAATTTATTAGGAAAATTTGGTATATTATATGATTTAATTTATATCCCACTTGCAATAATAATTCTTGCAGTTATGGCATCAGCTACAGGTGAAATAGTTAATCAAACAATGGGACTTAACTATTGGGTTGGTGTTATAGTTGTTGTAATAGTTGTTGGTATATTAAACTTCTACGGTTCTAGTTTAATTGAAAGATTTGAAACTTGGGGAACTGTAGCATTATATATAGCATATATTATATTTGGTATATTAGCTATAAAAGGCGCAGGTTCACATATAAGTGAAGTATTTGCAACAGGAGATACAAGCTTTGTTGAAGGACCAGCAAGTACTTTCAATATAGTATGGCTAGGTATAGTTTATGTTGCTTACAATGTATTAGTATATCCATCTAGTTTTGAATCACTAGAAAGACAAACAACTAGAAAAGAAACATTAATAAGTGGTTTAATAGCTGGTGTATTAATGACAGTACCATGGTTTATCAGTTATATAGCATTTATGGGATTCTATCCAGACCCAGATGTATTAGGAGCTACAGTTCCTTGGCTTGTAATATTAAAGAAAGTAGGAGGAACTTGGTCAATAGTAATATTTGGTATAGTAATGGGATGGACTTTAATAGAAACTTCAACTGGTATAATCCATGCATTCGTTGCCAGAGTTAATTCAAGCTTAGAAGATTTCGGTAAAGAAAAATTAACAGGTGCTCAAAATGCGGTATTAACAGTTGTAGTATTAGCAGCAGCTGTAGTATTATCTAAGTTCGGTATAATAGACCTTATATCTAAAGGATATAACGCTATGTCATACGGATTAATGATAGTCTTCATATTACCATTATTAACTATAGGTATATATAAAATTGCTAAATCTGGAAAATAATAATTAAAAATTAATTATATAAGAAGCTACTAGTTTAAAGCTAGTAGTTTCTTTACTTTTGAAAAATAATTATTTTACTAAAATTTGTATTATCTGTATAATAAAATTAGGATTATTAAAATTACAAGGGAGTAAGTGCAATGAAAAGTAAAATAAAATATAACACAAGAGCTTTATATTTTACTGAAAAAATATCT
>NZ_JALEXO010000020.1 GCF_022780145.1 Intestinibacter sp. | reverse complement strand
TTAGAGGATTGTGATTTAGTGGATAACGATGAGGATTTATCTAAAAGTGACGGAGAGATAGAAATCGAATTTGTGGAAAACTTAGATTCTTATGAATTAGAAGATAGCTATAAGAACTATCTTAGAGAAAAAGGTTTTGATGAAAATCAAATAGAAAAAAGCGCTGAAATCGAGAAAAATACTCGTACAGGAGATACATCTACAGAGATTCCTATAGAAGATGCTTCTGAAACCGAGCTAACTTGTACACAAGATGAGCCAACTGTGGATGAAAATAAACAAGAAGAAGATGACGATGATTATAAATATATCCACAAACCAGAGAATACTCAACAAAATAGCGAACAAATAAATCCACAGGAACAAAGTGAAGATACTGAACAATCTAGTAAAATAGAGGAATTAAAACAGCAATTTGAATGGGCAAAGGACTTAGGTGAATTTCCTGTTGAAAAGAATAAGGATGTAGAAGAAGATGAAGACGACGATAATCCTATTAAAATAGAATCAGGAGAAGGTGCAGAGCCTATAACTATACCAGTAATATCACCTGAAGTAGCTACAGACGGAGAAGATATAAAAGTAGATATAGTAAAACCAAAGGATTTTAAGGAATTAATTAGTACAAATGGCGAAATATTAGAAGAATATATTTCAGGAAATGCTAAATTCAACAATATAAGTGAAAATTTATATGTATGCATACAGTTATGTAATCTTTTTGCTAGAGTCCATAGTCTAGATAGCTGTTTTAACGGAATAACAGCAAAGGATATAATCATCACTCCAAAAAGAGAGTGTAAAATAATAAATGATAAAAAAATAGTTTCATTAAACGATGATACTTATGAAGTTAATTACGAAAAAACTTGTGCTCCTGAAATTCTGAGAAAAGAAGCAAGACCAAATATAAACACAGATAGACATAGCATGGCGTTCTTATTATTTGGACTTTTATTTAAGAGCGACCCATTTGAAGGTAGCAAGTCGTTAAATATTCCTTGCTATACTAAAAATGATGAACTTAAATATTATGAAAATCCAGTATTTGTATATAATTGCGATGACAAAACTAATCGACCAGTTTATGGGATACATTCTGTTTTAATAAAATACTGGAATAGATTTTATTCAGACAAAATAAAAATGATATTTAATCAAAATTTTGTCGCAGGAATTGAAGATCCAGAGGCGCGTGCAGAGGATAAGTCATTTATAGAGGTTCTAACAAAATTTAAAAATATTGTAGATTCAAAAAATACTAAGAAAGAGCCTACTAAAATTAAGGAACCTAAAAAAGAAAGCATTAGAGAAAAACTTCAAAAGAAATTATTACCTGAGAAAAATGAAAATATCGATGAAAGTAAGGATTTCGAGCAAAAGACAAAGGTAATAGAAATAAACAAGGACGCTCCTAAAAAGCCTGAGGATAATTCTATACCAAAATACCAATTATGTACTGCCTTTGCAGTTGTTAGCCAAAGAAATAGCGATACAATGTTATTAGATTTAGTTCCGGGAACTGAAATATCAAATAAATTAGTCAGCTATGAAGATGTTGAACGTTCACAAGTAATAGGTAAAGTAATACAAAATGCTAAGCGTAAGGATCTTATTGGCATAAAAAATATGTCTAACCATGAATGGGTAGCACAGAAAGGAAATGAAATTAAGAAATTCCCTCCAGGAAAAGTTCTTGTTATAACAGATGGAGTTGTGATTGATTTTTATCCTGAAAACAAAAGTATCATAAAAAATAGATGGACTATACGTCAAGTTTAAATATTTTAAATAGCCCCTTATCGATATACGAGGGGGCTATTTTTAAAGCAATCCTTTTTTAAATTTATAAACCTTCATATCGAAGGCATCTTTTTCTATATATTGACGATTTTTTATGATAAATCTAATAAATAAAATAAGCCCAATTGAAAAAGCAATTATGCCGTATATCAAAAATGAATAAGCATCGTTTCGTGTAATTAATTTTGATTCAGCTGAAGAAGTGGCATTTGAAAACAACATAGGTAAGCTCGCCAATAAATTATTGAAAAAATGCACAGTCATAGGTATCAATATATTCCTATATTTTAAATATAAGATACAGTTTGCGATTCCGAAAATTACAGCTCCGACTACAGCTAGTTCTATATGTAAAATGCCGAATAATATAGAAGAAATCACCATACCTACGTACACATCGAAAATTTTAGACAACCTTTTAAAAAACACTGCTCTAAAAAGCAGTTCTTCAACTATAGGTGCTGCTATCACAGTTGTTATAAAGGATATTAATGTGCTTGTAAATAAATCATCTGATGCGCTATTTAGTGAATTTGCAGTATCTATATCGATTATGCAAAACACAGCTAGTATCAACAATGTAGCACCCATAGATATACAGATTTGGGTGAAGACGACATTTATAATCTCTTTTATATCTAATTTTTCGATAAAATCTCTAATTAAATTACCGAGCTTTCTAAATGTAACTCTGAATTTATAAAATAAAAATAAAATAAATAAAGCATCTGCAATCAATTGAAGCGAATCAGTATTGGAGTCTAAAATGTCTTCATTTATAAAAAAAGCTACGAGCATCACAAAAAAGTTAATCAATATATAGACTATTACAGAGGATATAATTTTTGCTTCGTTGAATTCTTGTTTTTCCAAAAAAACACCTCCTCTTAAAATTGTGTAAATTATCTTTTTTACGAGTATATTTTAATTATATAAAATTTTTGTTAAAATACATATTCAATTAATAAGAATAACTTATATTTATGTTAGAATATGAATATCCGAGGATTTAGATAATGTTTTAATAGAAAGAGATATTATGGTAGATGGGGATATACAATAATATATATGATGTAAATTATTTAAGAATGATTTAATATTTTTTAAAGAATAATAAGATATAATATAGTTTATTAAATCGAATTTAAAATTTACAGACATAGAGAATAGGAAAGGTGCTTATATGAAAGAAGAAAAAAACAAACCGAAACATTTTAATTATTTTAATTTCTTTTTAATTTTAATACTTGTAGTTATGCTAAATAGTTTATTTTTACCTAGCATAAATTCTCGTATATACGAAGAAGTGGATTACAGTACATTTTTAACTCAAGTTGAAGCAGGACAAGTATCAGAAGTCCAAATGAGCGATACAGAGATAGTATATAATTTAAAAGAAACATCAGAAAATAAAGACAATAAAAAGTCATATTATACAGGATATGTTGAAAACCCTGATTTAGTTAAAACTTTGCAAGATAATAATGTCAAATTTACAAAGCAAATCAAGGATGAAAACTCATGGATAGTCAACTTCATAGTGAGTTGGATATTGCCACTTGCGATATTCTTATTTATAGGAAACTGGCTTATGAAGTCTATGACTAAGAGAATGGGTGGTGCTTCAAATGCGATGCAATTTGGTAAGAGCAACGCCAAGGTATATGTAGAAGCACAGACAGGAAAGACCTTCGACGATGTAGCTGGACAGGATGAAGCAAAAGAAGCTCTTACAGAAATAGTAGACTTCCTTCACAACCCTAAAAAATACGAAGAAATCGGTGCGATAATGCCAAAAGGAGCTCTACTTGTAGGACCTCCAGGTACAGGGAAAACTCTACTTGCAAAGGCTGTAGCTGGAGAAGCTAAGGTGCCATTTTTCTCAATATCAGGATCTGAATTCGTTGAGATGTTTGTAGGTATGGGTGCTGCTAAGGTCAGAGATTTGTTCAAGCAAGCCAACGAAAAAGCTCCATGTATAGTTTTCATAGATGAAATAGATACAATAGGTAAGAAACGTGATACTGGAATGCCAGGAGGAAACGACGAGAGAGAACAAACTCTTAACCAATTGCTTACAGAAATGGATGGTTTCGACGGCAAAAAAGGTGTTGTAATACTTGCAGCGACTAATAGACCAGACTCATTAGACAAGGCATTGCTTAGACCAGGTCGTTTTGACAGACGTATACCTGTAGAGCTTCCAGACTTAAAGGGTCGTGAAGCGATACTTAAGGTACACTCTAAAGGCGTACACATGGCAAAGGACATCGACTACAATGCAATAGCTAGAGCTACAGCAGGAGCAAGTGGTGCAGAGCTTGCCAACATAATTAATGAAGGTGCGTTGCGTGCAGTTAAAATGGGCAGACATCAAGTACTACAAGAGGACCTAGAAGAAAGCGTAGAAGTAGTAATAGCTGGTTACCAAAGAAAGGGAGCTGTTATATCTCAAAAGGAAAAATCAATAATAGCTTACCACGAAATAGGTCATGCGCTTGTAGCAGCTAAGCAAACTGAATCTGCTCCAGTTCACAAGATAACTATAATCCCTCGTACTTCAGGTGCACTTGGATATACAATGCAGGTTGAAGAGGGCGAAAAAGTCCTTATGTCTAAGGAGGAAGCGTTCAACAAAATCGCTACCTTCACAGGAGGACGTGCAGCAGAAGAATTGATATTTGGCTCATTTACAACAGGAGCTTCAAACGATATAGAACAAGCGACTAAGATTGCTAGAGCTATGGTGACTAGATACGGTATGAGTGAAGATTTCGATATGATGGCACTTGAAACAGTCAACAATCACTCTCTAGGAGGAGATGCATCACTTACTTGTTCACCAGAAACTTCGACTAAAATCGACGAAGAGGTTTTAAGTATAATAAAATCAGCTCACGAAAAGGCTATGAATATACTTAAAGAAAACAAAGAAAAACTCCATGAATTATCTAAATTCTTACTTGAAAAAGAAACTATAACAGGTGAAGAATTTATGGAAATC
>NZ_JALEXO010000318.1 GCF_022780145.1 Intestinibacter sp. | reverse complement strand
TTTATTACAGATACTCCATTTACAATTTTCGCAGATGAAATTATATCCTTTACTTCATAATTTGCTATTTCTTCTTTTAATTTTTTATTTTCTTTTATAGACTCGCTCAATTTATTGTTTATATTTTCTATTCCCTTGATAGATTCTTCATCGCTACAGCTTAAATATTTACAAATCTTGCTTAGATATCTATCTCTATTTATTATATAATCTATCGCTTTGTTTCCTGCAAAATACTCTATTCTAGTTGAGTCCTTGTATTTTTCCCATTTTCTAAATTTTATTACCTTTAAATTTAAAGTTGACTTAGGATGTACACCACAGCAGCAGTTAAAATCCAAGTCTCCTACTTTTACAATTCTAACATCTCCATGAATTTTAGAAAAATCATCCTTTATTTTTAGTTTTTTAGCTTCCTTTCTAGTTATTTCAAAACACTCTACGGCGATATTTTCTGAAATAACGTCATTTGCCATTTTTTCAATTTTTAAAATCTCATCATCAGAAAAGCTTCCTTCAATATCTACAGAACTTCCCTCAACTCCCATATGAAAGCTTGTAGTCTTTCTTTTAAATTTATCTAGAAACAACGCCGATATAACGTGCTGTGCAAGATGGTGTACCATTGAGTATTCTCTTCTGTTCCAATCTAGACTGCATTTGACCTTGTGTATTTTATTTGGTTTTGATTTTACGACGTGGTATATCTCGTCGTCTTTTTCGTATACATCTTGTATATCACATGATTCTATCGTTCCTAAATCACATAGTTGCCCACCTCCACCAGGGTAAAATGCAGTTTTATCTAAAACAACATGATATTTTCCATCTATTTCATCGACTTTTTCTATCTCACAAGTAAAATCTTTTATCTCAGAATCTTCATAAAATAATTTTTGCATTGTAACTTTTACCTTTCCTTATACTATATTATCATTATCAATATTTTTATTATACTATATTTTATATTATTAAGATATTAATTAAAACAAGGAGGTGAAAATCACCTCCTTATTTCGTACTTTTATAACTATATCTAATTATAGATATCAGAAAATTCTATGTTGCATCTTTCTATCTTGCTTTGACCCATTATATTGTCACTTGCTATAAAATTTCTACTAATACTATTATCTAGATCATTAATTTTGTTGGGTAACACAACTTCAAATGTTGAACCCACCCCCACTTCACTATTTACATTTACATATCCTTTATGAATTTTTACAAATTGATTTACAATAGACAATCCTATTCCACTTCCTTCACAGGATCTGGTCAGCCCATCATCTACCTTCTTAAACTCTTCAAATATAACTTTTAATTCTTCTTTTTCTATACCTATACCATGATCCTTTATATATATTTTTACAAATTCATCATCAATAAACATACACACTTCTATATCATTATTGTCTTTATTATACTTAATGGCATTAGACAATAGATTTAGGATGATTCTCTCTATCTTTTCAGGATCACAGGAAATAACCTGTTCCTCGCAATTAGTGTCAAAAATCAATTGTACGTCTTTATTTTCCAAATATGTAGCAACTGACATAGTTATATCTTCAACAATATTGACTATATCGTAATTTCCAAAGTTCGTATCGTAGTATTCGCTTTGTATTTGACTTAGATCCAATAAATTTTGTACAAGTCTCAATAATCTATAAGAATTTCTTTTTATAAAATTAATATGATAATCTAAATATTCCAATGTATAATTTTCATTTTGTCTACATTTCTCAATTAATTGAACTGTACCTAAAATTATATTTATCGGTGTTCTAAATTCATGAGATATATTGCTAAAAAATCTATTTTTCAATGATTCTAACTGCACTGCTTCTTCTAATAATTTTTCCTTCTTTTGGTATTCCTTTTTATGTGTAATATCCCTTGCTGTAAAAAAGAAATAATCTTGGTTCTTATATTGTTTTATGTTGCATTCAAGCCACTTGCGCTCTCCGTTTTTACAAAGAAATTGACTTTCCATATGTATAGTGGAATCATTTCCATTTTTTATTTGTGTATATAAATCATCTCTATCCCTTGGTGTCATTATATTATACAGACTTTTATCCTTTAATTCCCTTACATTCCATCCTAATATATTTTTCAACCTATCTGCATTTATATAAATAAGGTTTCCATCTATGTCAAATTTACCTACTATATCTACAGATATTTCTATACATTTTTGTAGATATTCTCTCTTTTGCTTGTACTCTTTAAGCTCTTCCTTTATCTTTCTAGATTCATTTATATTTGAAATAGTAACAGCCAAATGAGAACATATTGTCTTTATATAATCGTATCCATATTCTATAGGCTTTGTATCTTGTAAAAAAGTTATTATTATATGACCTAATATTTTTTTACCTATTGAAATATTGTATATTCCTACTTTATAAATATTTTTTTCCTTTAATTTCTCAGCTACTATTTTATTTTTCATTTCATCTACGTATTTAATACCTTCTACTTCTAATTTCTTAGAATATTTTTCATATGAATATTCAAAAACCTCTTTCTTTTCACTAGCATCAAAATTAAAATCATCTAATACTATTCCCCTGGTGACTAATGTGCAAAAATCGTTTTCTTTTTCTTTATAAAGCATAATAGCTATTCCGTCAGCATTAAAATGCATCAACGTTTTTTCAGATATATAGTCTAATAAATTCATTAGATTATCTTTATCTTCATCTAAAAATTTATTAATTTCTCTAAATTTAATCCTTGTATAATCTAATGTTTTATTTAGATGTTTTCTTATATCTATATTTCTACTACTTCCAACTATATTTTTTACACTGTCGTCTTCATTTAAAATCGCATTTATCGCCACTTCATACCATACTTTTTTATCTCCAATAGTAAATTTTTCTTCTGTTGAAAAAGGCTCTTTTCTTTTTATCACTTCATTTTCGATTTTTTCAATATATTCTGACTCTTCTATACTAAACAAATCATTCGTTCGATGACCTATAATTTCTTCTTTTGTTCTATTGTGAGAATCACATTTTCTTTTATTAGCATATAAATACTCGCCTTTTTTATTTTTAATAAAGCAATTTATATTTATAGTATCTAATAGAGCTTCTAGATCCTCTCTTTTATAGTATTTTTCACATACATCTCTAGCTATTATGAAGTAACTGCGTTCTTTATAAAAAGTACCTTCTAATAAATCTCCATTAAAAAAATATTTTTTTGTATCAATTTCCAAGTAAAAGTCAAAATTTATATCTTCATCTTTTTCTAAACTATTGATTAAATTATCTATACTTTTTCCATTACTGTATAGGCAGTCTTTTACAGGAGTATCTACAATGTCTTTTAAATCTGCATTTATCTTTTTTAAAACAGTTTTATTAGCAAATTTTATCTTTCTGTTGGTGCTTATCACAAAAATAAAATTATCCATATGATTAAAAATATTCACCATCTTTCATCCCTCCTTGTAAAACTTTTTTGTAAATTCACTTACATTACTCTATATATAAAGGATAAATCATTTCAAATAATAAATCAAACATTAATATATATGTTTTTTTAACTTTTTTTGCATTTTTAATTATTTTTTCAAATATTAATATTTTTTAAGTTTTTAAAATATTTTTTAGATTTAGGTTTAGATTTTTTTTTCATTATATAAATTTGTTTTATTGATTAAAGATGTTATAATTATATTTGAGGTGATTATATGAAAAAAGGTAAAATACTATCTATTATTATCCTTTTAATTATTGTTTTAATAGGTGGCTTTTTTATAAAAAAACATTTTGATGATAATAAAGCTTTAGAAAATCAAATGGATGAATTAGATACTCCTTCTGGTACTAAAATCGACGATAGTAGCGAAGATAGCTCTGATGATGATTTATCAGAGCTAAAAATAAAAGGCTACATATTATCTATAAACGATAGCAATGTAGATTTAAACGAGCTTCTACAAAAAACTAACTTACAGGATAGAACTCCTGTACATGGACAACTATCTTCTAGCTACAATAGTGCAGCTATTATAGAAACCAATCAAAAGATAGGTCCTCTTTATTTAGTCGATTGCAAATACGATAAAAACACTAAAAAATACTCAATCGACAAAGACTCTAAGCAGTTGATTACAGATTTTATACAATACTGTGATGTATTAGTATTTTTGCATGAAGTAGATTCTTCAGTAGCGAAAAAGGCTATCTTAGTTGAAAAAGGAGATAAATCATATTACTATCCTCTATCAACTGAGTTTTTAGACGACTTAAGCGGTCAAGATTTAATCGAGAATAAATAAATAAAAAAACAAAAATACCTTATATAGAAGATTTATTATTTTCTACATAAGGTATTTTTTATAAAGATTTTCTTATTCAAAATATTTTTGTTTTATTTTCGATATACTCTCTTCATCGAGTGCATATGCCTCTCCTATATTTCCTTTTAGTATAGACCAGACCTTATTATGCACTTCAACAGCATTAGAAAAATCTCCTTGTTGCCATTTTTCTAGATTACTCCTAAAGTAAATCCTATGGTACTTATCTTGTAGATAATCTACTCCTGAGATAGCCTTTTTTATGGTCTTTGGAGTGACCTCAGTGCATTCCCATTTGTACTCTGCCTTTATAAGTGAATTAGCTAAAGAGTGTATTAGCTCTAATTCCTCTGTATTGCTCTTTGGTTTTTTGACATCCTTTGCCTTTACTACTACGGTTGGCTTTGCATTCTTTAAATTTTCATCACTTGACTTTCCCCCTAATAATCTAAGAATATTGTCTTTGTCTAGAAAATTATGTGCTTTCACAAAAAAAGGATATACTGAATCGACCTTTGAAAATATATTTGGGTTGTAAATTCCCGCTATAGGCAATAATAAAATAAATACCAGCAAAAGATCTACTATCCAGCTTATAAGATAGCTTTTTTTCTCTTTTTTATCCTCTAAAAAGGGCTCATTTATTATATCATCTAAATCAGATGGAATTTTTATATTTTCTAAATCCTCTTTTGAAAAATAAAAATCATTTATATCTTTTTTTATATCCTCATCTATATTTATTTCTATATTTTTTAAATTATTTTTGTCATGTAATATATACGGATTTTGTTCTTTCATATTATAAATATTCACCCACACTTGCCTTGATTTTTTTTAACGATTGTCTAATGTAAATTCGAACTGTATCTGTATTTAAATCAACGACCTCTCCTATTTCCTCATAAGAAAGATCAAAATAGTATTTGAGTATAACCACGCTTTTGTATTTTCCATCTAGTAAATCGATTCCCTTGTATAGATTTATTTTTTCATTATTATAGTAGTCTTTAAGATTTATGTCGCCTTCAACCATACCTATACTTTCTAAGAAATTGTTTGTATTTATAATTATTATTTTATATATCCATAAAATAATGTCTTGATCTTCATCTAATTTTGAAATATTTTGTTCAATAAAGCATACTGTATCTCTAAGTATTATCTTGCTGTCCTCTTCATATTTAGTATGAAGAAAAATAAGCTTGTACATCTGCTCGCTATAATCCTTTATCAATTGTTTAATAGCTTTTTTATTTCCATTTATTGCTTTTAAAATATTATCCAATTCTACTCTCCTTTTCCTCTGTTAGAAATAATTTTACACTTTTTTTATATTTTGAGCAACACATATTATATTTTCCTTTACTTGTATATATTGGATTTTTAATAGAAAACATATATTTTCATATTATTTTTAAATATTTTAAATCATATAAATAAGTATATTTATTTTTAAGGAGATATACATATGAGAAGAAAAAATTTGATTATAAATACCTTTTTATTGACATTTTCTACTATGATATTAGGGCTTTTGGGTATGTTGTTTAGAATATATTTATCAAATAAAATCGGCAGTGAGGGCATGGGTCTTTTTCAGCTTATTATGAGCATCAACGTATTTGCATCTACGGTGGCTATATCTGGTATAAGACTAACCTTGACTAGACTAGTAGCAGAGGAAATAGGCAAAAATAACAAGAACAAAGTTAGGACATTGCTAAAATGCGGATTTATATACACTTTATTTTTTAGCACGATAGCATCGCTAGTTTTATACAACAAATCCTACTTTATAAGTGAAGCTTTGATAGGTGATATTAGAGCTAATCTTCCACTTCAGATTTTAGCCTTAGGTATGCCCTTTGTAGGCATTGCAGCGTGCTTTAATGGGTATTTTTACGGCTTAAGAAAGGTGATTAAAAGTATTTTCTCTGATTTTATAGAAAACATAACTATGATAGCTGTGGTCGCTTTTTTTGTAACTTCATTTTGTAATTATAATTTAGAGCATACGTGCTGTTTTATAACACTGGGTATGAGCCTTGGAAATATAGCTGCTTGCTTTTGCTCCTTTGTTATGTATTTATTAGAAAAAAAATCAAATAATAGCCTCATAAGAAATATCGATAAAAGTGTTTTTAGAGAAGTTTTATCTGTATCTCTTCCTATTGCGGGAAGTGCATATGTACAGACATCTTTAAAATCTATAGAAGACATCTTAATTCCTAAATCACTTAAAATATACGGTTCCTCGACTACTACCTCCTTGTCGATATTTGGGATGATAAAGGCAATGGCACTGCCACTTTTAAACTTTCCATCGATATTTTTAGCATCGTTTTCAACACTTATAATTCCAGAGATAGCGCAGTACAATGTACTTAATAAGCCTCAATCAGTAAACTTCGTCATATCTAAGGTTATAAAATTCACTTTGATAATTGCATTTTTTTCAACTGGTTTTTTTATGACTTATTCAAATGAATTGGGACTTATTTTATACAAAAACATTCAAATTGGAATCATACTAAAAATCCTCGCTCCTTTAATTCCACTGATGTACTTAGATAGAATAGTAGACGGCAGCTTAAACGCTCTAAATCAACAGGTCTATACACTCAGATACAACCTGATAGATATGACCGTCAGAATATGTACGATAAACCTATTAATCCCCAGATTAGGTATAGAGGGCTTTATATTAGTCTTATTTACGAGTACGATTTTAAATTTTTCGCTTAGTATGAGCAGGCTTTTAAGAGTTACAAAGCTAGATTTTTCAATTGTAGGTTGGGTTATAAAGCCTTCATTTGCGATATTTATATCTACTTTTTTTATAAGAAATTTATTCGATTACTTAAATGTACATTATTTAATTGCTGAAGGAATTTTAGCCTTACTTATTTACATAACTTTATTATTTTTATTTAAATGTATATCTAAAAAAGATATCATGTGGTTTGTAGATGCATTTAAAAAGGATCCTCGAGGTGCAAACTGGAAAGAGTTAAATTTATATAGACAGATTTAATATAATTTAAGTACTTGGCGTAGCAAGTACGCTACCCTTTCCTACGCATTATAAATAAAAAAGATTGATTTGAAAATCTCAACTGAAATTTTTCTTATCAATCTTTTTATATATATATTTTTCAATTATTCTGTTTCTTGAATAAAGCTAACTATACTTTGAACAGCCTTCTCTTGTTGTTACTCCTCGCTTATAAGTGCCGCCTCGTCTTTTTTATAATTTCAGTAATCTCCAAATTGAGAGTGGTTTGCGCCCTCTATTTCAATGTAAGTCGTATCTGATGGCAGCTTTTCCTTTGCATCGATTAAAGACTGAAAATCAAAAACTCCGTCTTTACTTCCCCACAACGA
>NZ_JALEXO010000312.1 GCF_022780145.1 Intestinibacter sp. | reverse complement strand
GTTTTAAAACTAAATATATACTGTTTTGGTATATAATGTGTTATAGTATTAATTTGTCTAGAAAAATCAATCAAATAATTAAAATAAAAATATATAAAAGAAATACAAAAAATAGGAGAAGAAATAAAAATGAGTAAGTTTTCTATAAAGAAAAAGAGTAAAGATGTGCCTACAGAGGCAGTATTGGCATATAGTAAGGGAAATATGCTTGAAAAAATAGGTAAAAAAGATCAAGCTATACAATCCTACATAATTGCTGCAAATCAAAACCATGTAAAAGCACAGTACAGATTAGGGGAGCTTTATTTAGAAAAAAAACAATATGTAGAGGCAGAAAAATGGTTCTCCCTATCTTATAAAAACGGCAAGGATGATGCTGCATATGATTTGGGAAATATGTACTACAATATAGAGGGGTATGAGTATGCGCTTTACTGGTATGAAAAACAGGCGTTAAATGGAGATTTGAGATGCCAAAATAATTTGGGAGTTGTCCATTTTAAATTGAGAGATTTTCAGAGATCAGAGAAATGGTTAAAGACTGCTGCAAATGGAAACTCTGGAGTGGCGTGTTTTAACCTTGGAAATCTGTATATAGAATTAGATAGAGAAGAGGATGCAATTGAATACTACAAAAAAGGTCATATATTGGGAAGTAATGAGTGTAGATTCAATTTGGCGATTTTATATATGAAAAACGGTATGGAAAAAGAAGCTGTGAGCTTATACAAACAGTTGTATAGAAGTGGATTCGAAAAGGGCTGCTATAATTTAGGTCTATATATGGAACTGAACGATCACAGAGATGAAGCTGAGAGATATTACAAAAAAAGTGCAGATAAAAACCACATGAAATCTCAGTACAGATTGGCGTATCTATACGACGAGAAAAATTTTTATGAAGATGCCATAGAGTACTACGTAAAGGCTATAGAATCAAATCATACCTTGTCTAAGCTCAGACTTGGAAATCTATACAACAGACAAAATGAGATTGAAAGTGCTAAGATGTATTATGATTTAGCTTCAAATGATTCTATGGTAGAGGCTAAAAATAATTTTGCCGGGCTTTACTTCGAAGAAAAAAATTACGAAAAAGCTATAAAATACTACGAAGAGGCAATCGCAGATGGATGTAAGGTGGCGATAGAGAATTTAGGAGATCTATATTATCAGACTAAAAACTATCAAATGGCTATATCTTACTACTTAAAAAATTCAACATGTGTGACTTGCCAAAAGAAATTAGCAGATATATACTTTGAGGCAGAAAACACAGAAGAAGCTATTTTATGGTATAAAAAGGCATCTAATAATAAGGATATAGAATCTAGCTATAAGCTAGGCCTTATATACGAGGATTTAAACAATTTAGAAGAGTCTAAGAAGTACTATTTATTGGCTGCAAACGAAAATCACCTAAACGCAAAACTACATTTAGGAAGAATATATTATAATGAAGGAAATTACGAAGACAGCAAAAAAATGCTAGATATATGTGCTAACGAAAACAACGCATATGCCCAACATATGGTCGGGCTTATTTTTGAAAACTACTACAGCGACCACACTAATGCTAAGTACTGGTATGAAAAATCAAAAAATCAAGGATTAGTTGAATCTGTATTTAACTTAGGTCAAATAAGTCTAAAGCTAGATGACGATGATATGGCCAAGAAATACTTTATAAAAGGAGTTGAGCTAGGCAATAAGGACTCAGAATATATGCTAGCAGGTCTTTACCTTAAAAAGGGAAGACTTATGTATAAATCCTTAGCAGATGAGGGCGTATTTAACAGCAAAGATATCTACGAAAGTATACCAGAGTTCAAGTTAAATGTAGATAGCTTTTTAATACCTGAATTTAAGGAGATAGAAGAACAAAAGGACGAAGATGATGAATACATCCCAAATTATATACTAGAAATACAAGAAAATTTAGATGAGATGTACGAAGGCAGAATAGATAAAATGCTAGTTGAAATAGACGGTGTATATAAATAAAATGAACTTAGTTTAAAAAGTAATTCAATAAATTGAGAAATTAAAAAAGGAGCCAAAAGCTCCTTTTTAATTTCAAATAATCATAACAATTTGTTTTTTGATAAAAAGAACGTAAGGATTAAACAAAATACTGTCGTAATTAAAAGTATAATCCAAAATCCATAAGGCTCTTTTTCAAAAGGTATGTTTATTACATTCATTCCAAAAAATCCAGCTACGATTGTAGGAATAGATAAAATAAATGTAACAACTGTTAAAAATTGCATAACATTATTTTGGTTATTATTTATAATTGCACTAAAGGCATCCATGATTCTACTTAAAATATCACCGTATATAGTAGCCATCTCAAGTGCCTGTTTGTTTTCGATAATTACATCCTCTAGCAAATCCTCATCTTCAGGATACTTTTTTATTGCAGATGTTCTGAGTAATTTTTGAAGCACAAGTTCAATTGCTTTTAATGATGTTGAAAAATATATCAAAGATTTTTCTAATTCTAGAAGTTGTAAAAGTTCTTTGTTTTTCATAGAGTCGTGGATTTCACGTTCTATTGCTATAGTCATTTTGTTTATTCTTCTTAAATATAGTAGATAGTACGTAGCATTTTTGTACAAGATTTGAAGAATAAAGCGAGTTTTCTTAAATGTGAAAAACTCTTTTATATGACCTACTATAAAGTCGTTTAAAAGCCTACTTTGAGCTGTACAGACAGTAACAATACATTCATCCATCAAAATAATACCCAAGGGAATTGTTGAATAATGAGCCGAAGAGGAGTCACTTTCATCTATAGGTATATCTATAAGGATTAGCGTGTGGTTATCTTCTACATCGATTCTTGAACGTTCTTCTGCATCTAAAGCGGCGTTTATACTGTCTACATCTAAATCTAAAACATTAGATAATTCTCCGATTTCTTCGTTGTTAGGCTCAACTAAATTCACCCAGCATCCATCTTCGTATGAATTTAGCTTTTCTAATTTGCCTTCAATAGTTTTATAATATCTTATCAAAATAACACTTCCTTATTCAGTTATATATTTAGCGCACTTATATATCTATAAATGACTAAATTCTATAAAAAAATAAGTAGTCTATTTACAGATAGCTAAGTGAAAAATTAATCGACGATAGGTACAAGGGACTAGCGTCCATTTTCATCACTCTCCTATTATTTTTTTCTACCTTAAAATAGAATACCTTTTTTATGAAATAAAATCAAGTTAAATTTATTTTGTGTAATATAATTGATATAAATTTATTAAAAAAATTTAACAGTTTTAAAGGCATTTTATTACTTTTGCCGAATAATAGTAATAAAGGTATAGTATAAAAAATTTTTAGAAAGGAGTTATAACTAAGAATAGATTTACTGAAGTGGAAAAAGTAAAAATGTATGCAATAATAAAACAAAGAGAATTAGAAATCAAAAAAAAAATAGAAGAAATAGAAGCTGAAGAAACAAGTTATAATTCTGATGATATGAAATCTGAATACGATATGATACTTAAATACCTTTACGAAGAAAATAAAATGATTGAAAATATTTTAAAAAAATTTAAGGACATTATATCTATTTAAAATTTAAGAGAATTAATTAATCGATATTTTTTATGACTAAAAAAGGGGCTGTTATAAAACAGCCTCTTTTAATTTTTAGCATCATTAGTTTTATTTACAATGTAAATTCCCAGACATACTAGAATTAGAGCGACTAAATTTTTTAATTTAAATACATCTTCAGATAAGATAACTGCTGATAATATAGTTCCAAATATCGGTGTTAGGAAATTAAATACAGATATTTTTCCTACAGGATTGTATTTAAATAGTGTAGTCCAAAGGCTAAATGCTATAGATGATAGTGATGCCAAATATAAAAATAGTAGTGTGGCATTGATAGATGAAAAATAAAGTCTGCCACCACCTATAAGTCCTAATATTATAAGTATAGCTCCACCTATAAGTAGTTGGTATCCTGTGACTATCATTGGGTTGTCTTCTACCTTAGTTATCTCCTTGCTTATTATAGAGCCAAGGGCAAATGCAAAGGCTGATATAAGAAGGCACCCTTCTCCTAAAAAGCTTATTTGGTTGTCTATTTCGCCTGTTAAATTTACTATTATAATACCTATAAACCCTATTATACATCCAAGACTTTTTCTGAAGTTGAGCTTGTCGTCTTTGTAGATAAAATGCGCCAAAATAACCATCATAAAAGTAGATGTAGGATTTAGTATAGCACCTTTAAAGCTAGAAGCATATGAAAGCCCTATGTAGAAAAATACATATTCCATAGTCGTCTCTACAAATCCCAATAGAGCTATTCCTTTTAGAGATCCTTTTTTTAATGTTGGAAATTTTTTAAGTAAAAAAGTAGTTATAATTAACACAAAAATTCCTGCTAAAAAAAATCTTCCTCCAGCGAAAAGTATCTTTGAAAAAATATCATCTGCACCGATTTTAAATAATTCATATCCTAGCTTTACACAGGGAAAGGCACTACCCCACAGTGCAGTACAAAGAATAGAGCAGAGTATAATGCCGGTGTTCTTTTGAAAAAAGTTAATTTTTTGATCTGTTTTTATTGTTTTTTCCATAAACCCTCCTAAAATATCCATTATAAAAGCCTTCCAGAAATAGGAAAGCTTTTATTTATAGTATATATTAAATTATACTTATTGTAAAAAATTATTATCTATTAAAATTAAACCTCTTTGCAGTAAGCTCCATTAGAATCACAATGTAAATCTAGAATTTTCCAGTCATCCTCTAAAGTAGATAGATAACCATTCATCTTATCTAAGATTTCCTCGTCGCTGTCTTTAGCTAAAGTCATAATAGTAGGGCCTGCACCACTTAAGAAAGTTCCAAGAGAATCTAGTGTATTTGCATAGGCTACTATATCGTCGTAGTTGTTTATCAAGTGACTTCTGTAATCTTGATGGAATTTATCCTTACATGCAACTTTTACTAAATCTAAATTGTTATTTGTAAATGCTGCTATTAAAAGAGCACATCTTGATACGTTGAAGACACCATCTTTATGAGGTATTTGTTTTGGAAGTACGGCTCTAGCTTTTTCTGTTGATAATTCAAAGTTAGGAACCATAGCTAAAAATCTTATTCCATCTGGAACCTTGATCTTTTCGTGGTATAAGTTTCCATCTTCCATAAATGCTATTATCATATTTCCGTATATAGCTGGTGCTACGTTATCTGGATGACCTTCGATTTCTATCGCTAATTTTAGTATTTCATCTTTTGATAAGTTTGCTTCACTAAGTACGTTTGCAGCCATAAGGCCTGCAACTATACAAGTTGAACTACTTCCAAGCCCTCTGCATATTGGTATATTGTTTTCAAATGAAATTTTTATACCCTTAGGTATTTTTGGGGGTTTAACTTTGTCGTAGAAATATAACATAGTCTTATAAACTAAGTTATCTTCGTTTGCAAAAGCCTCTTCACAAGTTCCAAATTCTAATCCTTCTTCTATTTCTTCAAAAGTAAATTTGTTGAATAAATCTAAACATAATCCAAGACAGTCGTATCCCGGACCTATATTTGCGCTTGTAGCTGGTACATAAACTTCTAACATTTTAATCACCTATTTTCCTAAAAATTTTATTATTTCTGATTTAAGTTCGTCTTTTTCACAAGTAATATTGTGTCTTATTTCTAAATCTTTAAGTGTCTTTATTGGCCCAGGTATTTTTGTATTACTTACATCAGATAATTTATCTATTATTTCAAAATCATCTAAGCCATCATCTACAGATGAGATTGAATTTAAAACATCCTTGCTAAATTTGTAAGGGCTAGCTGTGCTAACTATTACAGTTTTAGTTTTATCTTTTGTATCTTCTACGTATTTTTCGTAGCAAGAATATGCTACAGCAGTATGAGTATCTAGTAGGTATTTGTATTTTAAAAATACTTCTTTTATAGTTTCTGTTACTTGGTCTTCTGTTGCATATCCGCCGTAGAAAGAAGATAAATTGTCTTTCATATTTTGATCTATTTCATAAACTCCTTTAGTGTTTAGGTCGTTTATCAATTCGTTTACTTTTTTTGCATCTCTATTAGATATTTCAAATAATAATCTCTCTAAATTACTAGATATAAGTATATCCATTGATGGAGATGTAGTTAATTTAAGCTCTCTGTTTTTGTTGTAAACTCCAGTTGTAAAGAAGTCGTAAAGTACGTTGTTGTCGTTTGAAGCACATACAAATTTATTTACTGGAAGTCCCATTTGTTTAGCAAAGTATCCTGCTAGTATATTACCGAAGTTACCAGTTGGAACTACAAAGTTTATTTTGTCTCCTAGTGATATTTCGTTTTCTTTTACTAATTGTAAGTATGCGTAGAAGTAGTAAACTACTTGTGGTAGTAATCTACCCATGTTGATTGAGTTAGCTGATGATAATATATATCCTTTTTCTTTTAATTCCTTGTTGAACTCTTCATCTGCAAATATATTTTTTACGCCAGTTTGTGCATCGTCGAAATTTCCGTTGATTCCTACAACACAAGTGTTTAGACCCTTTGTAGTCTTCATTTGTAGTTTTTGTATAGCACTTACACCATTTTCTGGGAAGAATACTACTATTTTAATTTTGTCTACATCGCTAAATCCTTCAAGAGCTGCTTTACCAGTGTCGCCTGAAGTGGCAGTTAGTATTACAACTTCTTCTTCTAGGTTGTTTTTTTCGATTGCAGTTTTTAGTAGATAAGGCATTATTGTAAGTGCCATATCTTTAAAAGCACATGTAGGACCATGGTATAATTCTAAAATGTAGTCATCTCCTACTTTACTTATTGGAGCTATTTTTTCTGTATCAAATTTTTCATCATAAGCACTTTCTATGCAGTATTTTAATTCTTCTTCAGTATAGTCAGTTAAAAATTCTTTTAAAATGACAAAAGCTAGTTGTTTATAATCTAAATCAACTAAATTTTTTAATTCATTGCTTAAATCCTTGAAGCTAGAAGGTACATAAAGACCTTTATCAGTAGATAATCCTTTTATTATTGCTTGTGAAGCTGTTATTTTTTCGTTATTGCCTCTTGTACTTAAAAAATACATGTTTTTGCCTCCTATTTTTTTTAACAATTAAAAAACTCCCGTCCCTAAATAGGGACGAGAGTATAAATTCCCGCGGTTCCACCCAAATTGATTTAATAAAAATCCACTTGAACTTGTAACGTAAGCTAAACGTCGTATCTTACTAAAATCTATTTAAAGATAACTTCAGCACGAAGCTCATAGGTAGTTTTCAATTTCTCAAGTTAAGGAAATCTTTCAGCCAGTGAATTTCCATCTCTAGTAACCGAACTAAATTTACTCGTCTAATCATCGCTTTTATTTAATATTTATTATGTATAAGATTTTAAGTGATTAATTTATTAAAGTCAAGGGAAAAAATGGAAATATAAGAAAATTTTTATTTAAAGATATATATATGTAGATTTTTTAACAAATTTGTAACTTTTAATTAAATTGTTTAATAAATTTGAAAGAAAATATTAACAAAATTTTTACTTGTAAAGCCGTAAAATATATTATAATATGAATATATAAGGGTTATCAAATTTATTTTATTATTATAAAAAAGGAAAAAGGGATATTTGAAAATAAGAACTATAAAATTATTCATATATAGTTCAAAAAATTGTTTTAACATTTATGTATAAAGAGGGAGGCGCAAAATGGCAATAGTATTAATAACAGCTTTATTAGTAGTGATTATGTTAGGACTTTCATTTTTATCTTATTTATCTGAAAATAACTTATTAGATGATACCAACACAGAAACTAAATAAATTAATATAATAAAATTGAACTTTAAGTAAAAAATATAAGGATGGAGTAAATTATTCCATCCTTTATTCATTTTTGT
>NZ_JALEXO010000310.1 GCF_022780145.1 Intestinibacter sp. | reverse complement strand
TAGAGTAGTTATATAATTCCTCAAAAGTTTACAGAATATTATATAATTTAACTATATACACTTTTTTAAAGCATTAGTATAAATTATGGATAGGGGGAGTAGAATGAAAAATATAACTAAAAAAATATTAATAACTTTATTATCATTTACTTTGGTGATTTGCAATTTTGGATGTATAAATTGTTCATTTGCAACTGAAACTAAAGTAACTGAAGAAGGGATAGAATATTATATTAATGGAAGTACTGCAATTGTAGCTGGTTATAACGGAGAAAACCAAAATTTAGTATTACCAGATACTATTGAGGGATATAGAATTTACATAGAATCTAGTGCTTTTGAAGATAATACCACTTTAAAAAGTATAGTACTACCAGATTATATAAAGTATATTCAAATGTTGACATTTGCAAATTGTGTAAACTTAGAGAGTATAACTATGCCGCAGTCTCTAACTTTTATAGGACCATATGCGTTTGAAGGATGTACTAATTTAAAAAGTGTAGATATACCAGAGAGTGTTACTAAAATTGACGGATATGCGTTTGGTGGATGTACTAGTTTAGAAAGTGTAGTACTGCCGGATAAATTGGAAACTTTGGATTATTCCGTGTTTCAATATTGTACTAGCTTAAAAATGATAAAGCTACCAGAAAATTTAACTGAGATAAAACATAATATGTTTGAAGGATGTAGTAGCTTAAAAAGTATAACAATTCCAGATAGCGTAAAAACTATGGGATCAAGTATATTTAAAAAATGTACTAATTTAGAGAGTATCGTAATTCCAGAAGGAGTGCAAACTATAGATTATTCAACATTTGAAGGATGTACTAATTTGAAGGAGGTAACACTTCCAGATAGTTTAAAAAATATAAATAGCAATGCATTTGATGGATGTATTAATTTAGAAAATTTAAAACTTCCAAATGGCTTGATTAGTATAGGATTACATACTTTTAGAAATTGTAAAAATTTAAATAACTTAGAAATACCAAATAGCGTTACTACTATAGGAGGATTTGCATTTTGTTACTGTGAAAAATTTGATACATTTGTGATGCCAGATAGTGTAGTGAATCTAGGTGACGGTGCATTTTCTGAATGTATCAATTTAAAAAACATAACTTTATCAAAGAATATAACAAAAATCGGTTATGACACATTTGAAGGATGTAGTAGCTTAGAAAGTATAAAAATACCAAAAGGCGTTACAAATATAAGATTTGATGCATTTAAAGGTTGTAGTAAGCTATCTAATGTAATACTTCCAGAGGGATTAACTAGTATAGAAAGCAATATATTTACAAATTGTGTTAGTCTAAAAAATATTGATTTACCTGATTCTATTGAGAATATAGGTTCAGGTGCATTCTTAAATACTGCTTTAGAAAGTATAACTATACCTAAAAATGTTACTAAATTATCTCACTATTTATTTTCTGGCTGTAAAGATTTAAAAAAAATAGTAATTCCTTCGAGTGTTACTAGCGTAGAAATGAATACATTTGAAAATATCGATAATTTTACAATATATGGCTACAGAGGTTCATATATCAGCTCTTATGCAAGACAAAATAATATTGCATTTAAGCCTATAGATAGTATAGATTCAGATATTTTTAAAATTGTATACGAAAAAGAGTTCCAATACACAGGGTCTAAAATAGAACCAATAGTTGAAATTTTTTACGATGACATAGAACTAACAGAAGGTGTTGATTACAAAATTAGTTATAGTAATAATATTGATCAAGGAACAGGAATTATAACTATAACAGGAATTAGTCCAATAACTGGTTCTGTAAATAAGGAATTTTCAATAATAAAAATAGACAATAAAGTAAATAATTTAAGAGCTACTACCACTACATCATCAGTTTCGTTAAATTGGGATAAAGCAAGTGGTTGTCAAGGATATGAAGTATATAGATATAATACATCTACAAAATCATATAAATTAATACAATTTATAAAAGGCTCAGATCAAACTAGCTATACAGATGAATCTAGAAATTCTGGAACTATATATAAATATAAAGTAAGAGCGTGGAGAGACCAGGAAGAAGATACTTATTATACAAATTTCTCAAATACAGTTAAAGCAGTAACTTTGCCAAATACACCAACACTTTCGTTGACTAATAATACTACAAGTTCTATAAGTTTACAATGGGATAAAATTTCTAGAGCAAGTGGATATGAAGTGTATAGATATAATACATCTACAAAATCATATAGTTTAATAAAGACTATATCTGATGGAAGTACGACAACATATACAAATACAAATAGGACTTCAGCGACTACATATAAATATAAGATAAGAGCTTATAGAATGGTAGATGGAGTAAAGATATACTCTGATTATTCAGATGTATTATCAGTTACTACAAAGCCGTTAACACCAGTAGTGACAGTTAAATCAACTTTAAAAGGACAAGCAAAACTTACTTGGACTAATTGTAGCTCTAGATCTACAGGATATGAAGTATATATGTCAAAATCTAAATCAGGAACATATAGCTTGATAGGTACTACATCAAATAAATATTTTGATAAGGGCAGTTTGATAAGTGGAAAATATTATTATTTTAAAGTAAGAGCTTATAGAACTGTTAGTGGAAAAAATATTTATAGTTCGTATAGTACAGTAAAATCAGTAAAAGTTAAATAAAAATCTTGAACTTGAAATGGGGTTGATACACTTTCGTGTACCAACCCCAAATAAATTAAATGAAAAGTGAGTATATAAAATATAAAATAAATTATATTTAACAAATTTATTTAGCTAGTTCAGCTAGCTCTTCTCTAAGAACTTGACCCATTCTCTTAATACCTTCAACTATCTTATCTTCAGGCATGTTAGAATAGTTTAATCTACAAGTGTTGTAAACTCCGCCATTTGGATAGAAAGATTCACCTGGAACATAAGCAACATCTTTAGCTAAGCATTTTTTAGCCATTTCGCCAGCGTTGATTCCTTCTGGTAATGTAACCCAAGTAAATAATCCACCTTGAGGATGAGTAAATTCTACACAATCAGGGAATTCTTCTTCCATAGTTTTCATCATAACATCTCTACGTTTTTTATAGCAAGCTTTTATCTTTTCAACATGAGCGTCTAAATCATACATTTCTATGAATTTATTAACTTCCATTTGAGATATAGTAGAAGCTTGAAGGTCAGCACCTTGTTTACAAATGTTGAATTTGTTTAATATTTCAGGAGCTGCACAAGTCCATCCTAATCTATATCCAGGACAGAATATTTTAGAGAATGTTCCTAAGAATATAACTAAACCTTTAGTATCTAAAGATTTTAATGATGGTAAGTATTCTCCGTCGAATCTTAATTCTCCATATGGATTATCTTCTATAACAGGTATTTCATATTTATTTATGATTTCCATGAATTTTAATCTTCTATCCATTGGCCAAGTTCTTCCTGATGGATTTTGGAAATCAGGGATAACGTAAATCATTTTAACTCTATCAGTAGTAGCTAATACTTTTTCTAATTCTTCCATAATCATACCATCGTTGTCAGTAGGTATTTCTATGAATTTTGGTTGATAAGCTTTCATTGCATTTAAAGCACCCATATATGAAGGACTTTCACATAATATAACGTCACCTTCATCTATAAATACTTTACCAGCAAAATCTAAACCTTGTTGAGATCCACTAGTTATTAATATATCGTCAGCTTTAACGTTAGTTTTTAATTTAGTATTCATTCTATCAGCGATTTTTTCTCTAAGTGGAGCATATCCTTCTGTAGTTGTATATTGAAGAGCGACTTGTCCTTGTTCTTCTAGTACAGCAACTGAGACCTTCTTCATTTCTTCAACTGGGAATAATTCTGGAGCAGGCATTCCTCCAGCGAAAGATATAACTTCCGGTCTTTGAGTAAGTTTTAAAAGTTCACGTATTGCAGAACCTTCTAAGTTATCTAATCTCTTTGCAAATTTTATTGCCATAAAAGCACCCCCTATAAATTTTAAACATTTTGTAATTAGATTATAAATTTCCTTATTCTTTAAATAATAATTTTCTAAATAAAAGAAAAATAATACATTGTTTACAATAATTATACATAGAAAAAGTAAGAATTAGCCAATAAGTAATATTTATATAAAGGAATAAAAATTACTTATGATTTAAGAAAAATTTATTTATTAAAATTTAAAAAATGAGCGATTTCAAGGCTTTTAGGTATATAGGAAATAAAAAATAATCAAAAGAATAAAAAAAACGTTTATTTGATAGAATATAACGTTGAATAGCCATAACTTTATTTTTATTAAATTTTTTTGCTTTTTTTAGATGATTCACTTTATAAAAAAATGCGTTTTTAGGAAAACGTTTTTTATTTGAAGTGTAATAAAAAATATTTATACCCAAGGATAAATTTTACATATTAGCGTTTTCCTATTGAGTGTATGTATAATTTAAGTATAAGAATTGTTCAAGTTTTAATTTTAATTTAGCTTATAAAAAATTAGAACATATAATCAAATTTAAAAATAAGATAAATTATTTATTTGAAATTTATGGCAATTTAAACCATAGAGTAAAGAAGCTAATTTTTATTAGTATCTAAAAGATAGGTGATTAAAAATGATAAAAGATGATAAAAGGGTAAGGCTATTTATTGGACATTATGGAAGTGGAAAAAGCGAGGTTTCAATAAATTACGTTACTAAGTTAAGAAAAGAAGTAGATGGAGAAGTAGCATTTGCAGATTTAGATATAGTAAACGTATATTTTAGAACTAGAGAAAAAAAAGATGAGCTTAGATCTATGGGCATAAATCCAATCGATAGTTCCATTGAAACAGACACATTGGATTTACCAGCTGTATCAGCACAAATAATGACACCTTTACATAATAAAGATACAAATTACGTATTAGATGTTGGTGGAGATAATGTCGGTACAAGAGTCGTTGGAAGATTCGCAGAACATTTTGTAGAGGGTGAATACGATATGTTTTGTGTGGTAAATGCAAATAGGGAACAAACTCAAACTGCAGAAGATGTGATAAAATTTATCAAATCTATGGAGGCTAGTTCAAAATTAAAGGTAACAGGATTAATTAATAATACTCATTTTATAAGACAAACTACTGTAGAAGATGTTTTGAAGGGACAAAAATTAGTTAAAGAGGTTTCTGAATTAACTAATATTCCTATAAAATATGTTTCTTGTTTAAAAGAATTAGTAGATTTATTACCGAGTGATTTAGAAGGGGATATACTACCAATAGATTTATACATGAGAGAAATTTGGATGTAGTATGAGTTTTTAATAGAAAAAACACAATGTTAAGGGGGGCTTTGAAATGGCTAAAGGTAAAGTAACTTTCGATGTAGAACGTTGTAAGAGTTGTGGATTATGTGTTGCGGCATGTCCAAAGGAAATATTAGCAATAGATACAGAGTTTATTAACCAAAAAGGATATAATCCAGCAAAAGTAGTTGATCCAGAAAAATGTGTTGGTTGTGCAAGCTGTGCACTTATGTGTCCTGACGTAGTTATAACTGTAGAGAGAGATTAATTTTATTTCAAAATTAGGGGGGAATTAATAATGGCTAAAATACTTATGAAAGGTAATGAAGCATTTGGTAGAGCAGCAATAGAAGCTGGATGCCATTACTTCTTTGGATATCCTATAACTCCACAAAGTGAGTTACCAGAATACTTATCAAGAGAACTTCCAAAAGTTGGAGGAGCTTTTGTACAAGCAGAATCAGAACTAGCAGCTATAAACATGGTTTATGGTGCAGGGGGATCAGGTGTTAGAGTTATGACATCTTCATCATCTCCAGGGGTTGCATTAAAACAAGAAGGAATTACTTATGCAGCAGGTGCAGAAGTACCTTGCGTAGTTTTAAATATAATGAGAGGTGGTCCAGGACTTGGAACTATACAACCTTCTCAATCAGACTATTATATGAGTACTAAAGGTGGAGGAAATGGTGACTACAGAACTCCAGTATTTGCTCCATCATCAGTTCAAGAAGCAGTGGATATGATTATAGAAGCCTTCGATGTAGCTGATTTATATAGAACTCCAGTTATGGTAGTTGCAGATGGTATGATCGGTCAAATGATGGAACCAGTTGATTTCGATAAAGAACGTAAACATAGAGAATTACCAGAAAAAGATTGGGCTGCTTGTGGACATGATAACAAGAGAAAACCTAATATTATAAATTCTCTATATCTACAATCAGAAGAATTAGAACAACACAACTTAAAATTAGAAAAGAAATATAAAACTATAGAAGAAAATGAAGTTCAATATGAAATGTACAAAACTGAAGATGCTGAATTAGTATTTGTAGCATATGGAACAGTTTCAAGAATAGTTAAAACAGCAATAGAAGGATTAAGAAAAGAAGGATATAAAGTTGGTTTAATTAGACCTAAAACTTTATGGCCATTCCCAAATAAAGCATTTAAAGAAATACCAAATGCTAAAAACTTATTAGTAGTAGAAATGAGTTTAGGTCAAATGATAGACGACGTTAAATTAGCATGTGAATGTAAATTACCAGTTCACTTCTATGGAAGAAGTGGTGGTATGATACCTACTCCAGCTGCAATAGCTGAAAAGGCTAAAGAAATATTAGGAGAAGTTGCTTTAGGAGGTGTAAAATAATGGCTGTAGTATTTGAAAAAACAAAAGGTTTAACTGATGCTGTAACTCACTACTGTCCAGGATGTACTCATGGTATAATCCATAGATTAGTAGCAGAAGTTTTAGAAGAAATGGGTATATTAGGGGAAACTATAGGGGTAGTTCCTGTAGGATGTTCCGTTTTAGCATATAATTATTTTAACGTAGATACACAAGAAGCTGCTCATGGTAGAGCTCCAGCTGTAGCTACAGGTATAAAGAGAACTCACCCAGATAAAACTGTATTTACTTATCAAGGTGATGGTGACTTATCTTCAATCGGTATGTGTGAAATCGTTCATGCAGCTGCTAGAGGAGAAAAAATAACTACTATATTCGTTAACAACGGTATATATGGTATGACTGGTGGACAAATGGCACCAACTACATTAATAGGTCAAAGAGCTACAACAGCTCAAGACGGTAGAGATCCAGAAAGAAATGGATTCCCTATAAGAGTTAGTGAAATGCTTGCAACTTTAACAGGTGCAGTATTTGTAGAAAGAGTAACAGTAGATACTCCTGCTAATGTAAGAAAAGCTAAAAAAGCTATAAGAAAAGCTTTTGAAGTTCAAAGAGCAGGTTTAGGATTTGGTATAGTTGAAGTTTTATCTACTTGTCCAACTAACTGGGGTCTAGCACCAACTGATGCTTTACAATGGTTAAGAGACAACATGATGAAATACTATGAACCAGGTAATAAAAAAGATATAGACATAGAATCTAAGGAGGTGAAATAATATGGCAACAGCTAGAGTAATTTGTGCAGGATTTGGTGGTCAAGGTGTAATGTCTATGGGACAATTGTTAACATATGCAGGTATGCTAGAAGGAAAAGAGGTAGCATGGTTACCTTCTTATGGACCAGAAATGCGTGGAGGTACTGCAAACTGTGCAGTAACTGTATCTGATGATCCAGTTGGTTCACCAGTTATAACAGATGACGCAACTTGTGCTGTAATAATGAATTTACCTTCTATGAAATTCGTTGATGACGTAGTGCCAGGAGGACATGTTTTAGTAAACAGTTCATTAATAGACACAAAAATAGATAGAGATGATATAAAAGTTACTTACATACCAGCTAACGATTTAGCAGGTGAAATGGGTATGCCTAAGGTTGCTAATATGATAATGCTAGGTGCTTGCTTAAAAGTAACTAATGCAGTTGATATAGAATCAGTATTACAAGCTTTCTTAAAAGTATTTGGAGAAAGAAAAGCTAAATTTATACCAATAAATAGAGAAGCCTTACAAAAAGGCATGGATGCAGTTAGTTAAAAAAATTTCATATATTTAGACCAAAAAATTAATAAAAGGCCCAAAAGGGAGGCTTAATAGTTTCAAACTATTAAGCTTTTCTTTTGTTACCTGAATATAAAAAAATATTATATAATATTAATATAATATATATAATAAATTTAATACGCATAGAGAAAATACATTTATAAAGGGGCCTATGGGAAGGATTTTTACTTATTAAAATACAATATAATAAAACAAGTATAATAAAATAAGTATAATTAAATGAAATAGGTGATTATATGAAACTAGAACAAATAAGTTATATTTTGGAAATTGCTAAACAAGGTTCAATAGGAAAAGCAGCTAAGAAGCTGTATATGAGCCAACCTAATTTAAGTATGTCTATAAGAATGTTAGAAGAAGAATTAGGATTTAAAATTTTTGAGAGAAGTAATTCAGGAGTGGAATTAACCGCTAAGGGAATGGAATTACTTCAATATGGTGAAGAAATTGAACGAAATATGGATCTAATTAGAAATATGAACACTATAGCAAAGGACGAAAAAGTTAATTTTAGAATTTCTTCATATTACATATCCTTTATAAAGCATATTATTTTGGAGCTAAGTAAGAGACATCAAGAGGAAATGTTAAACCTAATAATCAATCAAGATACATTCTCTAATGTAATTAGAGATGTTGAGACAGGTCTTTCTGATATTGGAATAATAAAAATAACAAGACCAGTTAGCTTTACAAATAGAAGAACTCTTATGTCGAAAAATTTAGAGTTTGTAAAAGTTACAGATGGACATGTTTATGTACAAGTGAGACAAGGACATCCTCTTTGTAGTGAAGAAGGAAAGGTTGAAATCGACGATTTAAAAAAATATGTATTATTAACTAATGAATATGTGGATAGAAGTTATATATCTATGTGGATTGGAAATGAATTAGATTATGATAATTTTAATAATTTTATAACTGTTCAAGATCATGATATGTTGTATTATTTTTTACATGAAATGGATGGTGTATTTTTCTCTTTAAGAGGTGGACCTATGAAGGAAAAAACTTATCTAGATGATGGTACAGTTTTAATTCCTTTGGCTAAAAATATTACTTTAGATTGCGGATACATAAAGAGAAAAGATGAGGCATTATCTCCTATAGCAGAAGAATTTGTCAATCTTTATAAGGAGTTTGCAGAAAAGAATGATTTAAGAGATTAAAATTAAATGATATATTTAGAGCTAGTGGGATTTTTTATCCTGCTAGTTCTATTTTTTTGTATAAAAAACTAATAAAATATAATTTTTTATATAGTAAAAAAACCGATTTAAATGTTAAAAATGATTTAAATCGGTTATAAAAAATATTTATAGCTGAGGATAAAAAATACATATTATCTGTTGGTATTAAAAGGAATATATAATTAAATTAAGGATAATAAGTTTTAACTTGTAACAATTCTATAGAAGCAAATAATTGAGAAATTAGATTTTAGAATTATATAATAATTAGACATAAATTAACATGAGTATAAAGGGAAGAAGGGGTGGCTTTATGAAAATAGAAGATGTTATAAAATTAGCTAAACAAAGAGGACCAAAAACAGTATCTGTTGCATGCTGTCAAGATAAAGAGGTTTTAATGGCAGTTGAAAATGCAAGAAAAGAAGGAATAATAAATGGAATTTTAGTAGGGGATATAGATAAAACAAGAAGTATTGCTTCTAAGTTAAATATAAATCTAGATAATTATGAATTAATAGATATAAAGGATCTTAGTGAGGCTTCTTTAAAAGCAGTAGAGCTTGTTTCTAGCGGAAAAGCTGATATAGTAATGAAAGGCCTAGTAGATACATCAATTGTATTAAAAGCTGTTTTAAATAAAGAGATAGGTCTTAGAACAGGAAATGTATTAAGTCATGTTGGTGTTTTCTGTGTTGAAGGATATGATAGATTATTTTTCGTAACAGATGCTGCTATGAATATAGACCCTGATTTAAATACTAAGAAACAAATAATTGAAAATGCTGTAAAAGTAGCGAGAGCATTAGATATAGACGAACCAAAGGTAGCTTTGCTTTGTGCTAAGGAAAAGGTTAACCCTAAGATGCCTGATACAGTAGATGCTAAGGAATTAGAAGAAATGTACAAAAAAGGTGAAATTAAAAATTGCATAGTTGGTGGACCATTTGCATTAGATAATGCTATTAGCGAAGAAGCCGCTAAGCACAAAGGAATAGACCATCCAGTAGCAGGAAAAGCTGATATATTAGTAGTTCCAGATATCGAAGCTGGTAATATATTCTACAAAGCTCTTACATTCTTTGCAAATGCACAAAGCGCTGGATTAGTTTTAGGAGCTAAGGCACCTATAGTATTGACTTCAAGAGCTGACAGCGATGTTACAAAATTAAATTCAATTGCATTAGGAGTATTAGCAGCTTCTAAAAATGATTAATTACAAGGGAAATTTAGAATATAACAATTATATTATTTAAAATTATTTAGAGAATAGGAGAATAAGTTATGGAAAAAATATATAAGATTTTAGCGATTAATCCTGGGTCAACTTCTACTAAGATAGCAGTTTATGAGAATGAAGAAGAAATTTTAGAAAAAACACTTAGACATTCATCAGAAGAAATAGATAAATTTGAAAAGATAGCAGATCAATTTGATTTTAGAAAAAATATAATAGAAGATGTTTTAAAAGAAGCAGGTATAAAATTAAGTGATTTAGATGCAGTAGTAGGTAGAGGAGGACTTCTAAAGCCTATACCAGGTGGAACATATGCAGTAAATGATGCTATGGTTGAAGATTTAAAAATAGGAGTATCAGGACAACATGCATCAAATCTTGGTGGTATAATTGCAAAAGAAATAGGTGATGAAGTAAATATACCATCATTTATAGTAGACCCAACTGTTGTAGATGAAATGGAGGATGTAGCTAGATTATCAGGTGTACCTGAAATGCCAAGAATAAGTATATTCCATGCTTTAAACCAAAAGGCAATAGGAAGAAGAGCTGCTGAAGATATGGGCAAAAAATACGAAGATTGTAATTTTTTAATAGTACATATGGGTGGAGGAATTACAGTTGGAGCTCATAAAAAAGGTAGAGTAATAGACAACACTAATGGTCTTGATGGAGAAGGACCATTCTCTCCAGAAAGAAGTGGAGGACTTCCTGTAGGAGCTTTATTTAAAGCATGCTATGGCGATGAAATGACAAAGGATCAAATAGCTAAGAGAATCAAAGGACAAGGTGGTGTAGTTGCTTACCTTGGAACTAATGACATAAGAGAAGTAGAAGCTATGATAAATGAAGGCGATGAAAAAGCTAAGCTTGTTCATGAAGCTATGATTTATCAAATTTGTAAGGAAATTGGTGCATATGCAACTGTATTAAAAGGAGATGTAGATGCAATAATATTAACTGGTGGTATAGCTTATTCTGCTATGGTCAGAGAAATGATAGAAGATAGAGTTAAATTCATAGCAAAGGTTATAGCTTATCCAGGTGAAGACGAAATGACTGCTTTAGTTGAAGGCGGACTTCGTGTATTAAGAGGAGAAGAAGAAGCTTTAGTTTATTAATATGAAGAATACTACTTGTAAAATAGTAACTACTGATTTTACATTTTAACCAATTTACAATATTTCCAGATTTGCTCAAGAAAATTTCATTTTAGAAATTTTTAAGAATATATACCTATTGAGATGGGAGGCGGCTTTTAGCTGCCTTCTGTTTTTTTTGTAGGATTAAATGATAGTAAACTAATGTTGATATATTTGTAAATAGTAGGTTACATATTGAAAACACTGATTTGTAGATTGTTTAGCTGTGAATTTATATATTTATAATATAAATTAAATTTACAGCGGGGAGTGAGATACATGAAGAAAAAATTAATAGTATTGGGTGTTGTTTTAGTTATATTATCGGCAGGATGTTCAATAAATAAAAATAGTAATTCCTATGAATATTATGAAAATCAAAATTTACTTGTTAACGGAATAGAATCTAATGACTTTGAATTAGTGAAATGTGCTATTGATAATGGAGCAGATTTAAATTCTCTTGGCCATAATACTATAAATACAGAAACAAATCCTTTATTTACAAGTTTATGTAATAGTGATAAAAAGATAGTTTTATTATTGTTGGAGAATGGGGCAGATGTAAATTATAAATCTGGGAGATTATATGATGGAAGTAATTGTTTAATGATAGCTGCCATAAATAAATATGAGGATGTATGCAAATTACTAATTAAAGAGGGAATAGATATTAATGAAAAAGATAATGAAGGTCAAAATGTTATAGATTACGCAATACAAGCAAGAAGTGATAGTTATTTTGAAGAAAAAGAGATTTTAAATTTGGTAAAAATGCTTTATAAAGAAGGGGTTAAAATATCAAATAAAACTAAAGAAAATATTTTGAATGAAAATGAATCGAATCATGAATTAGGTAAAACAAATGTTAAATATGAAATTATAAAATGGTTGATTGATATTGGAGAGATAGAGGAAATAGATTTAGGTGAAAATCAAAAAATATTTTATAATGTATACTTAGAAAATATAAATTATATTAAAAAATTAGATGATTCTAAATTAAAAATAAAAAATTCATCAAAACAAACTTTATTAGATGTTGCTGCTAAATATGGAAAGACAAATATAGTAGAATATTTATTAAATAAAGGTTTTAATCCCAAAAAAGAAACAGTAAATGGATTTTATATAAATTCTATAGTATATGCAGCTACAAGTGGAAATTTACAAACTTTAGAAACTATAACTAAAAACTGTAAATTATCAGATAAAGAATTATATAGAATAATTTGTTCAAGTATATATTTTTCTACAACAGATGAATATACAGATGGAATATCTTATTTAGTAGATTTGATGAGTAATGTAAATGAAGCAGATGGAAATGAAAACGATAATATTTTAAGTGAAGCTTGTTCGCTTGGTTTGTACAATACATCAGAATTATTAATTGATAAAAATGTAGAGTTAAATGGAAATGTATTAGATTCTGCTGTAGGAAGTAGAGATATTTCAATTGTTAAGTTATTAATTGATAATGGAATAGATGTCAATGCAATTGTATATTATCCCGAAGATGCTGCAGAAGGCTTTGAAGAGGAGTCAAGCTTATCGGATGCAGTTTTTAATGGGGATTATGATATAGCTAAACTTTTAATAGAAAACGGTGCTGTTATAGATAAAAAAAGCGATAAAAATATGATAGAATATGTCGATGGTCATATATCTAAAAGAATGGAAAAACTAATAAAGGATAATATGTAAATGTAAAATTAACTACATTAAAAATAGTATATTCATAGAAATCCTCCATATAAGGTTCAAGGAGGATTTTTTCTATGCTATAAAAAATTAAATGTTTATTTTTCGAATTTAAATTATACTAGAAATAGAGGAATATAATTTTAGGACACAAAAAGGAGAAATTTTATGATAATAATTGGTGAACAATTAGTAAAATTGAGGAAGGAAAACAACATGTCTCAAGAAAAACTGGCAGAATTGTTGGGAGTATCGAGACAGACTATATACAAATGGGAAAATAATAAAGTATATCCCGATATGATAAATTTAGTTGCTATAAGTGAAATTTTCGATGTATCGATAGATGAGCTTATAAAAGGAGAACAAAGAAGCAACCAAACAGTAAATCAAGTCGCAAACAAAAAAACTAGCTACGAATATAAAAGCGAAAAATATATAGGAAATCTACCATTGATACATATAAATCTAGGAATAAAAAACTGCAAAGCAAGGGGAATAATAGCTATAGGAAATGTAAGTATAGGACTTATATCTATAGGATTGGTATCAGCTGGACTGTTTTCACTTGGAGCTTTATCATTGGGATTTTTTGCGATAGGATTGTTATCTTTAGCTATTATAGCGAGTGGATTTTGTGGAATAGGAGTTATTTCAGCTAGTGTAATTGCGATAGGTATATATAGCCTAGGAGTTATATCTATAGGATTATTTTCGATAGGAGGACTTGCTTTTTCGAAGTATTTATCTGTGGGATATTACGCTAAAGGCTCTGTGGCAATTGGTGTAGGGGCTAAGGGAGCCACGACTTTAGTTAAGGATACTTTTAATGAGTTATTAAATATATCTAAGACAGATATACATACATTATTTTTAAGTAAATATAGAGATTTTAATGAAGGATTGCTTTGGTGGTTTGATATATTTTTTTAGTAATTATATATTAGAAAATTTATAGGGAGGAATGATAATGGAAAAGGATCAAGCACAATTTATAAAGATGACTGAAACTCCAGTTAACAAGCTTATAATATCATTGGCGATACCTACGATTATAAGTATGTTGGTAACAGCTATATACAATATAGGGGATACTTTTTTTGTATCAAAATTGGGAACTAGAGCATCAGGTGCAGTAGGTATAGTATTTTCACTAATGGCTATAATCCAAGCGATTGGATTTACACTTGGTATGGGATCTGGTAGTTTGATTTCTAGATTATTGGGTGCGAAGGAAAATGATAGAGCAAATGAAGTTGCATCTTCGGGATTCTTTACTGCGATTTTATTTGGATTATTGCTAACAGTATTTGGACTTACAAATATAGATAATTTAATGAGAATATTGGGTTCATCTGAGACAATTTTGCCTTATGCTAGAGATTATGCAAGATATATTTTAATAGCGGCTCCTATTATGTGTGCAGCTTTTGTATTAAACAATATTTTGAGATCAGAGGGAAAGGCAAGATTTGCTATGATAGGTATAGCATTTGGTAGTATTTTGAATATATTTTTAGATCCTATTTTTATATTTGGGTTAAATATGGGGATAACTGGAGCAGCTATTGCGACTTTGATAAGCCAAACAATTAGTTTTTGTATATTATTATCTAGTGTACTTAGAGGAGTTACGGTATCTAGATTAAATATTAAATTTATGTCTAAAAATATATCAACGTATATACTTATAATAAAAACGGGTCTACCTTCTTTAGCAAGACAAGGGTTGGCTAGCTTGTCTACAGTTGTGCTTAATTTATGTGCAGTTGGATATGGTGATGCAGCTATTGCCGCACTTTCTATATTTAACAGGGTATTTATGTTTATATTTTCTACCATAATAGGATTTGGTCAAGGGTTCCAGCCTGTAGTTGGGTATAATTACGGAGCGAAAAAATACGAAAGAGTTAAAGAGGCATGTTTCTTTACTTTTAAAGTTGAGACAGTAATTATGGCTATATGCTCTGTGATAGGATTTATTTTTGCACCAGAGATTATAAAATTGTTTATAAGAGATGATTTAGAGGTTGTAGCTATAGGGACTTTATGCTTAAGGGCACAATGTATAGCAACACCTATAACACCTATTTGTGTAGTATGTAATATGACCTTTCAAATGATAGGAAGATCTTGGACTGCGACTTTGTTGTCTTCAACTAGACAGGGATTATTTTTTATTCCAATTTTATTTATTGGAAATGCTTTGTTTGGACTTAGAGGTATAGAATGTACTCAAGCCCTAGCAGATATAGCATCTAGTATTTTGTGCATACCTTTTGCAATAGGATTTTTAAGAGAGTTAAAAGTAAAAATGAATGAAGAAAAAATAATTTAATGCAGGTTTAAAAAAATATGTTATAAGTTATGTGATTTAAAGAAATTTACATTTAAAATCCCTAAAATAAGATTTTTTTATAAAAATTGCGCATTTGTGATAAAATAAAATATCTCATTAATATATGAAAAAATTGTCTAAATAGGATTTTATGAGATTATAGATTCTATAGATTGGAGATATAAAATGAACAATTTATTAAATCACGGGATTATTGAAGTGGCGACAATTATTCCAAATGAAATAAAGATTGCCGATCCGAAGTTTAATGTAGATGAAATGTTGAGACTTCTAGACGAGGTTTGTGAGGAAAATAAAACAGGAAAGAGACAAACTAGAATTGTAGTATATCCAGAGCTTTGTATAACAGGATATACTTGTCACGATTTATTTAACCAAAGCAGATTGATACAAAGGGCTTATGAAGAGCTTTTGAGATTTGCAAGGCTTTCGAATAAAGAGTGTAGTCCGTTGATATTTGTAGGGGTACCGCTTAGAAAGGACAATCAGTTATTTAACTGTGCAGTTGCGATAAATAAAGGGGAAATACTAGGAGTAGTTCCTAAGACATTTATCCCAAATTATTCAGAATTCTATGAAGCGAGACATTTTTCAAGCGCTGTAAATAGAATAGACAATCAAATTGTATTAGATGGAAAAATAGTGCCATTCAATACTAATTTATTAATAGAGGACAATACGACAGGAGCTATAGTTTCTGCTGAGGTATGTGAAGACGTCTGGGTGCCAATTCCGCCTTCAAAATACCATTGCTTGCACGGAGCTAACATAATTGTAAACTTATCTGCAAGTAATGAAACTATAGGCAAAACTAAATATAGAGAAGATTTAATAAAAATGCACTCAGCTACATCAAATTGTGGATATATATATGCGTCATCTTCAAGAGCTGAAAGTACGACTGATACTGTTTTTTCGGGTCACAGTTTAATAGTTGATAATGGATATATAGTATCTGAGAGCAAGTTTTTAGAGGATATAGAAATTACTTATGGAGAAATAGATATAGAGAGATGCTTAAACGATAGAACAAAAACTAAATCATATATGACTGTTGTAGACAGACAGGAATACGAACATATTTATATAGAAACATTCGAGCCTGTGACAGATAAATTTATTTCACATAGAGAAATATCAATACTTCCATTTGTGCCAGATAATATAGATGAGCGTTCTAGTGAAATATTAAAATTACAGGCAGCAGGGCTTGCAGGCAGATTGAAAAAAATAAACTGTAAGAATGTCGTAATAGGTATTTCTGGAGGATTAGACAGCACCTTAGCGCTAGTTGTAGCGGCAGAGGCATTTGATATAAATGGATTTGATAAAAAGGGAATTCACGCCATTACAATGCCTTGCTATGGAACTACAGATAGAACCTTAAACAACGCCAAGAACCTTATGAAGCTATTAAACGTAACTTCATATGAAATAAATATAAAAGACGCCTGTGAACAGCATTATAAGGATATAGGACACGATAAATCTAAGCTAGATGTAACGTTTGAAAATGTACAAGCTAGAGAGAGAACTCAAGTACTAATGGATGTATCAAATAAAATAGGTGGCTTAGTAGTAGGAACAGGTGATTTATCTGAGCTAGCTCTAGGATGGTGTACATACAATGGGGACCAAATGAGCATGTACGGCGTAAACGCATCTATACCGAAAACTCTAGTAAGAGGAATATTAGAGTCATATGCAAAATGCCACGATGATTTGAGAGAAACTCTATTAGATATTTGCGATACACCGGTGAGTCCAGAGCTACTACCTCCAAATGAGGATGGAACTATAAAACAAAAGACAGAGGAAAAAATAGGTTCATATGTAATTCACGATTTTACGCTTTACTATATGCTAAGACACGGATTTGGACCTAAAAAAATATTTGATTTATACGTAAATGCAAAAATCATGCAGGATAAAAAAGCAGGAATAGAAAATCCAGTAGTAGATAAAAAAGCATTGCTTAAAAATATGGAAATATTTTATAATAGATTTTGGACTCAACAATTTAAACGCTCTTGTATGCCAGATGGTATAAAGGTGGGTAGTGTTTCTCTATCACCAAGAGGGGATTGGCGCATGGCTTCTGATGCATGTCAAAATATATGGCTAGAGGAATTAAATGAGTTAAAAGAAATCTATTATAACTAATTTGAAAAAAATATGAAAAAATTTCAAAATAGGTCTGTAAATTATATGATAAGATGATACAATATTATAAAGAGGTTAGCATTATGTGAGGTTGTTATGAAAGCTTTAGTAAGGAAGATAATTAAAATATTAAAGAAACAACTTTTGTGCACCTAAATAACCTACATATACATAAATTTATATGTTTTAGGGAATATATAATAAATAATAATATGGTAACGAGAAAGGGGTAGGATATATATGTTATATACACCAAAATACATTTTAGCAGCAGAGTTAGACAAAAAGGTATGCCAATGTTCTGAATGCAAAAAATTTAGAGTTTTATATAATCACAGCGAAATGACTGAAAGCAAAGACGAAGATATTTGTGATTCTACAAGTGATATAATTGGAGTTTGCTCAAAATGCGGTAGAATGTATAGATTCGATATGAAGTACACAAAAAACGGAATAGATCAAAAACGTACAGTTTCAAAAATAAGAGAAATATCTGAAACTAATAGCCAAGTAAGAGAACACATCAAACGCAACTATGGTTCTTATGAAGCATTATTTACTATAAGATCTGAAGATTTTGTTACAAAAATAGTTGATGAAAAAGAAGTAAAAGAAGGAAAATATACAGAATACGTTTATATGGAAAAATAATTTTGATTTTGTATATGTAGATTTAGAATAAAATATAATAATTAAAATAAAGGCTTTAAAGCCTTTATTTTTTGATTTAATTATTGGGAAAGGGAGAAAATCTTATGGTTACAGTAAATAAATATTTATATAAAAAAGATTTTGGTCGAGGAATATGTCCTTGTTCAGATAAGCAAGAATATAAAGTATTATTTAGAGAAGTTAGTGAAACAGAGCTAAAGACAGATGAATTAGATTTAGATGCTGTTGCAAAGGCATCTATATATAAAATGGAAAAGCTAGTAGTTATGTGTACTGAGTGTAAGAAAATATATTTCGTAGCTATGTCTTCTGAAATAAGCTTCAAAGAACAATATGTTACATTGGAAAGCGTTGAACTATTTGATGATACACCACTTGAAGCTAGAAACTTAATAAATAAAATATACTCAGAATACAAGGATGTATTAGTAAATATAGCTACAGATGATTATGTTATAAAAGTGCTAGCACAATCTGAAGATGATGAAAAAATCGAATCTAGATATGTTTACTTAAATAGAGAAGATAGTATATTATATGCTGATTTACAAAGTGAAGAAATATAATTAACAAAAAAGAGATCTAAAAAATAATTTTTGGGGCGTGTAAGATAAAGTGTGTAAGTAGAAAATAAAATTTTCTCTTATGCACTTTTTCTATTTAAAAGTATATTTAGTATTAAGTGATAAAGCCAGATAGAAAAAACATATATCTGACTCTAAATAAAAAAAGGAAGTGAATACAAAATAGATTTTACCCTATTTTGCAACACCACCATTTATTTTAGTCTAATAAGAAACAGATTCTTTTTCATAGCAGTCTTTACACAACCAGCAGTCTTTTCGTTCTACTAAATTTTTAGTAGATCCACATTCAGCACAATATTTATGTGACATTTTATCTTCATATATAGCCATTCTAGAACCACAACCAGTACAATAAAAACCTTCTCCTTTCATCCACATAGTATCATCTCTATCAGCATTGTGACAACCTCTGCATACACCATGAGTACATAAATTTCTTTCTTTAGATGTAGAAAAATATCTACCACATGTCTTACATTCATAGCTATTTCCAACTTTACCATTATATCCTTTATCAGTTAAATAGCATGTTTGTTTTGCAGCACAAGATTTGCACATCATGGCATCCCCATCTATATAACTATAAGGTATTCCTTTGCCACATAAATCGCATTTGTATTTATATTTTTTAGTTACAACTTTTGATTTATTATTTGATTTGTTAGTGCTTTCTTTTTTAACAGATTCTGTTTTAGTTTCTTTAGTTTTTTCTGTTTTAGTTTCTGTCTTATTATTTAATATGTCTTTTAATTCTTCTTTTTCGCTGTCGGACATTTGACTGATAGCATTTTTTAAATCTTCTTTACTAATAGATGTTTGATTACTATTTGAACATCCGACTAATAAACTTCCTAATACTAATGTTAATAATAATAATTTTATTTTTTTCATTTTTTTTTACCTCCTATTTTATATTTTAATTTATTTTTTCTTTTTCTGGAATTCCAATATTATTATCTGATGAAATAAATGATATTTTATTTCTAATAGATTCAGTCATCACTTAAATTATTTTATATAATGAATTCAAACTGTCTTTAAGTGAATTAATTTTTCCATTTCGAAATAATCAGCTTCTGTCTTTTTTTATTGGTATGACTTAAATGATTTAAGTATTATTATATCAATTATTTCAGATATAAGTCTCAATCATCTTGAAGATGAAGAGCTTTTTTAAACGGCTTTATGAAATTATTAGAGGTAGATATGCCTTATGGTTTCGATCATCCGAAGATGAAGAGCTTTTTTAAATATTTTAATGATAATTTTGATCCAGATACAGTATGGTTGCAATTCCCCTCGGGGAAGGTACCTTATTAAGCATCATCTTCATCGCCTTACCATCATCCAAGCTATGATCATGTTTCAATTCCCCTCAGGGAAGGTACCTTATTAAACCCCTAAATTTTTAGTTCTTGCAATTACTAAGTATCAGACCTCTGTTGCGGAGTACAACTTTTTTGTTACATATAAATTTTATTATATATCTAGAAGTGCCTCAAACCGTTGGTATTACTGATGTGTGCGGCTTGGATTTTTAAATAAAGTAAAAATACAGATGGACTTTATATTTATATTTTATCATAATGAATATTAATATTTCAACAAATTAAAGATTGAATTTGCTTTCTTCAAATTCAATTAAAATATAATTAAATTCAAAATAGGGCATAGGCTAATTTAGCAAGCCTATGCCATTTAAAATTTTATCATAGAAAGTTGTCATCTGTAGAATTTAATTTACATATTCACAGCTTTTTTGTTATTGTTCTTATCTGATTTATAACTTATATCAGTTACAGAAAAATCCTTGCATTTAACATTTTTGCCTTTACAATTTTTAGATTCACTTTCTTTCAAATTCTTAAATGCTCTAGATAGCATAAGTTTTATTCTGTTTATTTGGTTAACTTCACTAGCAGATGGGTCGTAATCTATAGGAATTATATTAGCTTTCGGGTATCTAGCCTTTAATTCCTTGATAGGTCCCTTACCGATTATGTGGTTAGGGAGACAACCAAATGGCT
>NZ_JALEXO010000306.1 GCF_022780145.1 Intestinibacter sp. | reverse complement strand
TTTGCAGTAGGAAACCCGATAGTTCTACCTATTTGCTTTCCACTTACAACTACTCCCTCTACCGTATAATTATTTCCTAAATAATCTTTTACTTTATCAACTTTACCTTGAGCCAATAAATCTCTTATATATGTGCTGCTGACTCTTATATTATTTATTTTTATCGGTTTTATTATGTCCACATCGAAATTATATTCTCCACCTAATACCTTCAATAAATTTGCATCTCCTTCTTTATTCCTTGCAAAAGTAAAATCATGCCCCACATATACTTTTTCTACATTTAATTTTTTTACTAAAATATTTTCCACAAAATCTATAGCTGATATCTTAGTCATAGATTCATCAAATGGTATATTTAAAACAACATCGACTCCTAAGTCTCTCATACTATCTATTTTGCTTTTATCAGTAATAATCTTTCTTACTTTTTCACTTTCAAAAAAATTGGCTGGATTATTTGCAAAAGTAAATACTACGCTTTTGATATTATTTTCTTTTGCATAATTTACAGTCTTTTTTATAAGGACTTTATGACCTTTATGTAGCCCTTCAAACTTCCCTATTGTGACAGAACTTTTTTCTATTTGCTCTAATTCGTCTAAAGATGTTATAACTATCATTATTTTTTCCCCACCGAAATATTATTTACTATATAAAGAGTTTATCACTTTTTAAAGTAATAGTGTTATTATCTTTTGATATTTTTCCTACACCTATAAAAATATTTTGACAATAAACTCTTACAAGGTAGGTTTTTTCATCGTGATTTTTCAATCCTTTTACAGTAAATCGCTTCGAATCAATAGTTCCGCCATTTGTATAGTATTTTTTGGCACTCGGCTTTAAATCAGCCTCCAATAAATTATTTAGAACATAATCTACATCGTATAAATATTCATCTAAAGTACCATTTTTAGAAAATTCCTCTAATTGCTCTAGAGTTATAGAATTTTCTAGGTCAAATCTTCCAGATGAAGTTCTAAGTAAGAAGGACATATGTCCACCACATCCTAGATAAGCGCCTACATCATGACATATACTTCTCACGTAAGTCCCCTTCGAACATTCTACATAAAAAGTTATTTTATTATCAGATATATTTAAAATATCGATTTTTTTTATGTTGACTTTTCTAGGCTTTATCTCTATTGAATCAGCCTTTCCTTTTCTAGCTAAATCGCACATTTTTTTGCCGCCTACCTTCAAAGCTGAATAAACCGGTGGAATTTGATCTATTTCGCCCTCTTGTAGTTTAAAAGCCTGTACTATTTTTGATTTGTCTATACTACAGCCATCATTTCTATACAAAATAGTACCTGATGAATCGTACGTGTCAGTCTCTATTCCAAGTGTTAATTCACATATATAGGACTTGTCCTTATTTAAAATAAGTTCACTTACTTTTGTAGCTCTACCTAAACATATAGGAAGTACTCCCGCTGCATCTGGATCTAAAGTTCCCGTATGACCAACTTTTTTGATATTTAATATTCTTCTAACACAACTTACTACGTCGTGAGATGTCATTCCTGTTGGCTTTAAAATATTAACAATTTTATTCATTATATCATCCTTAAATATACTTTAAAGTCTCATCTACTACCATCTTAGTTGCATTTTGTATAGTTTCGCCAAATACAGTTAATCCAGCAGCTCTCACGTGACCTCCACCGTTAAACGCCTTTGCAATTTGGCTTACGTCTACGTAATTTTTAGATCTAAGACTTATTTTAATTTCATCCTGAGATTTTTCTTTTACTAAAATCCCTACTTCCACATTTTCAATATCCCTGCAATAAGGTGTTATACCATCTGTATCTTTGAAGCTTACGTTATTTCTAGATAACATATCTTGAGTAAGCGTTATAACAGCTACCTTAGTATCTATTATATTAAGTGTATTTAACGCTTCTCCCAATAGCTTATAGTAATTATAAGGGTTGTTTCCGTAAACCTCGCAGATAACTTTATTAGATTCAGCTCCTAATACTAAAAGCTCCTTTGCCATATCAAATGTGCTAGGACTAGTATTAGAATAAGTAAATTTACCTGTATCGGTTACTACACCTGCATATAATGCAGTCGCTATTTTAGAATCCATAACCTGTGTATTTTGTATTTGATTTATTCTTTTGAATATATTATATACGAGTTCACAAGTTGAAGACGCTTCAGGTATTATATAGTTAAAATCGCCAAAGCTTTGATTGCTAGCATGATGATCTATACAAATTAATTTTGAAGCTTTGTCTATTAATTCTCTATCTAAGCATATTCTCCCTAAATCTCCACAATCTAGTGATATTATACTAAAATCCTTTAAATTTAACTTTTCGAATTCTTCAGAATTTAAAACTTCTATATCGCTTAATAAAAATTTTAAATTAATAGGAATATCGTCGTCTAAAACATAGTAGACGTCTTTATTTATAGATTTTAGATAGTAGTACATAGATAGAGTAGAGCCTATATTGTCTCCATCTGGATTTACATGAGAGGTAACTATAAAATAGTTACCCTCATCTATATAATTAATAATCTTATCCATATTATTCACCGTCTTTTTCATCTTCTTCTGATGAATTTTTATATCCATTATTGACTTTTTTGATTAATTCATCCATGTACATTCCCTTTAATAGAGAATCGTCTATTTTGAATATAATTTCTGGAATATGTCTTATTTTTATATTTTTTCCAACTTCTCTTCTTATATACCCACATGCACTTTTTAAACCTTCTAGTGTAGATTCTTCATCTCCTCCTAGAATGCTTATATATACATATGCATAGCTTAAATCGCTTGTAACTTCAACATCAGTTACACTTACTAGAGAATTTATTCTTGGATCTTTTATTCCATTAATTAGCATTGTACTTACTATTTTTCTAATTTCTTCTGCTATTCTACGTGTTCTATTATTTGATGCCATTATATCAACCTCTTTTGTTAATTATAGTTCTCTCTTTACTTCCTTTTGGATGTAGGCTTCTATTACATCGCCTACTTTTATGTCGTTGTAATTAACAAAGCTCATACCACATTCAAAGCCACTATTAACTTCTTTTACATCGTCTTTGAATCTCTTAAGTGCTAATATTTCACATTCTTGGATTATTATACCGTCTCTGACAATTCTAACCTTAGAATTTCTGAATATCTTACCGCTTGTAACATAGCAACCTGCAACAGAACCAACACCTGAAATTTTGTATACTTCTCTTATTTCAGCTTTTCCTGTATCTTCGTCTTTTAGTTCTGGATCTAGTAAACCGCTCATAGCAGCTTGTATATCTTCTATAGCTTTGTAAATTATTGTATATGTTCTTATATCTACGTTTTCTTTGTCTGCTAAAGATTCAGCACCTGATACTGGTCTTACGTTAAATCCTATGATTATAGCATTTGATGCAGCAGCTAGTAATACGTCTGATTCGTTTATAGCACCTACACCGCCGTGGATTACATTTACGCCAACTTCTTCATTTGATAATTTTTCAAGTGATTGTTTTACGGCTTGAACTGAACCTTGAACATCTGCCTTTATTACTACATTTAAGTCTTTTACTTGACCTTCATTCATTTGGTTGAAGAAATCGTCAAGTGACATTCTTTGAGAAGATTTAAGCATTTCTTCTCTTTGGATTAATTGTCTCTTTTCAGAAATATTTCTAGCTATCTTATCTGTTGGAACAGCGACGAATTGGTCTCCACCTTGTGGTACTTCAGATAGACCAAGTATTTCTACTGCTGTCGATGGACCTGCATGTTTTACTCTTTTTCCTTTTGAATTTATCATCGCTCTTACTTTACCAGAAGCAATACCTGCAACTATTGGGTCGCCGACTTTTAAAGTTCCGCCTTGAACTAAAACTGTAGCAACTGGTCCTCTAGCTTTATCAAGTTGAGCTTCTATTACAGTACCAACTGCTCTCTTGTTAGGATTTGCACGTAATTCTTCCATTTCTGCAACTAATAGAACCATTTCTAGTAATGTATCTATATTTTGATTTTTCTTAGCTGAAACTTCTACAGATATTACGTTTCCACCCCAGTCTTCTACTAGTAGACCTTCATCTGCTAATTCTTTTTTAACTTTTTCTGGGTTAGCACCTGGTTTATCTATTTTGTTTATTGCTACTATTAGAGGTACACCTGCTGCATTGGCGTGGTTTATAGCTTCTATTGTTTGAGGCATTATACCGTCGTCTGCTGCAACTACAAGTATTGCTATATCTGTTACTTGAGCCCCTCTTGCTCTCATTGATGTGAAGGCTTCATGTCCTGGAGTATCTAAAAATACTATCTTTTGTCCGTTTATAGATACTTCAGATGCACCTATATGTTGAGTTATTCCACCTGCTTCACTTGATGTTACACGAGTATTTCTGATTGCATCAAGTAGAGATGTTTTACCGTGATCAACGTGTCCCATTACAGTTACAACTGGTGGTCTTGGTTTTAAGTCTTCTTCTCTATCTTCTTCAATTTCCATTAATTTTTCTATTTCTTCTTCTGCATCTACATCACTTGCAACTGCTTCTAATGTAAATCCATATTTTTGAGCTAATAAAGCTGCTACTTCAAAAGTAACCTCTTGATTTATTGTTGCCATAGTTCCCATTTTCATAAGTTCCATTATTACTTCTGAAACTGATTTTCCTACAGCATCTGCTAGATTTTGAACTGTTAAAGGTCCATCTACACTTATTTTCTTTCCATTTTCTTCTAATAATAATTCTGTCACTAATTGTGCGTCTTCTTCGTCTATTTCTGAATTTTCGTTTTCTACTTCAATTCCTAATTCAGCTAATTTAGCTATAACTTCTTTATTTGAAACTTTTACTTCTTTTGCAATTTGGTCTATTCTTGTATTTGCCACAAGATCACCCCCTATTAAATTTTTACTTACATAAGTTCTAAAATCTTTTGTGATAGATTTTTATCCTTTATGCCTATCACCGCTCTCGGTGATTTTCCTATAGATAAACCAAGCTCTACCTTTGTTGAAAATAGTATTTGGTCTACCTTTCTATAAGCCGATTTATCTTTGAATAATTTTTTGGTATTATCTGAAGCATCCTCGGCTACTATTATTAAATTTACCCTGCCTTTTTTGAGCTCCTTTAAAGTTGTATCGTCTCCTGACACGACTTTTCCAGCTCTCATAGCTAGGCCTATATAAGAATGAATTTTTTGATTGTTATTTGTCATAAGATTCTAACTCCGTCAATAATTTTTCATATACTTCATCAGAAACTTCCATCTTAAAAGCCCTGTTTAGAGCTTTTGTTTTTATGGCTTTTTTCAAGCATTCAGAGTCTTTACATATATATGCACCTCTACCATTTGCTCTGCCAGATGGATCTAAAAATATCTCACCTTCTTTGTTTTTGACAATTCTAATAAGCTCTTTTTTAGAATCCCTATCTTGACATACTATGCATTTTCTTTGAGGTATTTTCTTTACTTTTTTCAAAAGCAATCCCTCCTTAACTTTATACTAGTTGAGATTATTCTTCAATATCAGAATCTAAATCATCTGAAACTTCTAAATCGATATCTTCTACTTCAGGTGTAGCTTCGATTTCTTCTACAAAATCATCTTCTATAGCTTCTTCAGCTTTTAATTCCATTTCTTCTTTTATTTGTGATTCACTTTTTATGTCTATTTTCCAGTTAGTAAGTTTTGCTGCAAGTCTTGCATTTTGACCAGATTTACCTATTGCTAGAGATAATTGATAATCAGGAACTACTACAAGAGCAGTTTTTTCTTCTTCATTTACGTCTACTCTTACAACTTTTGATGGGCTAAGTGCTGCTGATATAAATTCAGCTGGATCATCACTGTAATTAATTATATCGATTTTTTCTCCACCTAACTCATCTACTACAGCTCTTACTCTTGAACCTTTAGTACCTACACAAGCACCGATTGGATCTATTCTTTCGTCTATTGATTGAACTGCTATTTTAGTTCTTGAACCAGCTTCTCTTGAAACAGATTTTATTTGAACTATACCTTGGTATATTTCTTCTACTTGTTTTTCAAATAATCTCTTAACAAGACCTGGATGACTTCTTGAAACTACTATTTGAGGTCCTTTATTAGTCTTTTTAACTTCTAGTATATATACTTTTATCTTTTGACCTGCTTTATACTCTTCTCCAGGAATTTGTTCAGATTCTGGCATAGAAGCTTCTATTTTTCCTACATTTACATATACAGTTTTTGAAGTGGCTCTAGCTATTTCACCTGTAACTATTTCTGTTTCCTTTTCGATAAATTCATTGTATACGATTTCTCTTTCTGCTTCTCTTATTCTTTGTACAACTACTTGTTTAGCAGTTTGAGCTGCTATTCTACCGAAATCCTTAGGAGTTACTTCATTTTCTATTATATCTCCTAATTCGTAGCTTGGGTCTATTTTTCTTGCATCTGCTAATTCTATTTCTAAGAAAGTATCGTATAAATCTGACTCATCTACTACTCTTCTTTGAGAGAATACCCTTACTTCTCCGTCTTCTCTATCTACTTCAACTCTTACATTTTGAGCTGAACCAAAGTTCTTTTTGTAAGCAGTCAAAAGTGCTTGTTCTATAGTATCTATTATAATTTCCTTATTTATCCCTCTGTCTTTTTCTAATTCGTCTAACGCGTCCATAAAATCTTGCTTTGGATCTACAATTTCTTGTTTCATTTTTATTCCTCCCTATTTAATACCGCTAAAATTTCACCGCAAGTCTGATTATAGCGATTTCTTTTTTATCAAACTCAACTTCATTATCATCTATTATAACTTTTATTTTTTTGTCTTCAGTTAAACCTACAAGCTCTCCTTCAAGCTGTTTTGTTCCATTTAAAGGTTTGTATAATTTGATTTCTACGTCTCTTCCTGCGTATCTTATAAAGTCTTTTTCCTTTTTAAGAGGTCTATCAAGACCTGGTGAACATACTTCTAAGAAATAATTTTCTTCGATTGGGTCTTTTTCGTCTAATATAGGATTTATTTCTCTTGATACAGCTTCACAATCATCTAAAGTAATACCGCCTTCTTTTTCAAGGTAGATTCTTAAATAAAATTGTCCCGCTTCTTTTACATATTCTACATCTACTAACTCTATATTCTTAGCATCCACAATAGGCAATACTAATTCTTCAACTATAGATTCAATATTCTTTTTCATTTATGCCTCCTATTCAGTTGTATTATAACATATTTAAAACAAAAGAGTGAGAACAACTGCCTCACTCTTATCTTCTGCCATATACTATTTTTCTATTACTATAACATAAAATTTTTTTATTTACAAGTATTTTTGCATAAATACCTTTTTAATTGTTATATTTTACACTATTTTTTTTGATTTGTATACAGTAAATTTCATTTTTTTGTAAAATTTTTAAAATAAAGATAGCTGATTTTTTTCACTCATATCATTTAAAGAGCCGTGATTTGAAAGTGTCTCTACTACTGTTTTAGAAATTTTAGTTCTCTTTCTCAGATCCTCTTTAGATATAAATTCGCCGTTTTCCCTTTCCTTTTGAATATTTATAGCAGCATTTTCACCCACACCTTGTAGAGCTATCATAGGTGGAAGTATTGTCTTATCGTCTACAACCTGAAATTTAGTCGCATCTGATTTATAAATATCTACTGGAATTATTTTTATTTTTCTAGCGTACATTTCAAGTGCAACCTCTAAAACAGTAAGCATTGTCTTGTCCTTTGCTGTTGCATCATTTCCTAATTCGTGTATTTCATCTATCTTTTTCTTAATACTGTCAAGTCCTTTTACAATTAAATCTGCATCAAAATCCTGTGCCTTAGTCGTAAAATAAGTAGCATAAAACGCAGCAGGATAATGCACTTTAAAGTATGCAAGTCTAAATGACATCATTACATATGCCACAGCATGTGCCTTAGGGAACATGTATTTTATCTTTTTACACGACTCAATATACCATTCAGGCACATCATGTTTGTTCATTTCTTCAATAAATTCTGGCTTTAATCCTTTACCCTTTCTTACGTGCTCCATAATTGTAAATGCCATTTTAGGAGGCAATCCCTTAAACAATAAGTAGTTCATTATATCGTCACGTGTAGATATAACCTCTTTAAATTCAACTGTTCCATTTACAACTAAATCCTGAGCATTATTTAGCCAAACATCTGTACCGTGTGAAAGTCCAGCTATACGAACAAGCTCTGCAAATGTAGTCGGTTTCGTATCAAGAAGCATCTGTCTAACAAATGATGTTCCAAACTCTGGTATAGCAAGAGAACCTATTGGACAGTTTATTTCCTCTGGAGTTACTCCTAACGCCTCTGTAGATGTAAATATTGACATGGTCTCCTTGTCATCTAGAGGTATATCTGTCGCATCTAAACCTGTAATATCCTCAAGCATTCTTATTATGGTCGGAACGTCGTGTCCTAGAATGTCAAGCTTTAATATTCTACCACTTATAGAATGGTAGTCAAAATGTGTCGTTATAACGCCACAGGACGTATCATTTGCTGGATATTGTATAGGTGTAATATCGTAGACCTCTTTATAGTCTGGTATAACCATAACACCTCCTGGATGCTGTCCTGACGTTCTTTTGACTCCTGTACATCCCTTTGCAAGTCTTAAAATCTCTGCACTATTTAAATCTAAATTATTTTCCTCTGAATATTTTTTAGCATATCCATAGGCAGTCTTATCTGCAACTGTACCTATAGTTCCAGCTCTGTAAACGTGACCCTCACCGAATAACTCCTCTGTATATTTGTGAATTACTGGCTGATAACTACCTGAGAAATTAAGGTCTATATCTGGCTCTTTGTCTCCTTCAAACCCAAGGAAAACCTCAAAAGGTATATCATGGCCATCCTTTTTGAGCTTTCTGCCGCATTTAGGACAATTTTTGTCTGGTAAATCTACTCCAGAACCCCACTCACCTACTTCAAAGAAATAAGAATATTTGCAATCTGGATTCTCGCATATATAATGTGCCGGTAACGGATTAACCTCTGTTATATCACTCATTGTAGCAGCAAGTGAAGATCCAACAGAACCCCTAGAACCAACTAGATAGCCGTCTGCTAGAGATTTTGTAACTAGCTTTTGCGCGATTATATACATAACTGCATAGCCATTGCTGATTATAGAGTTTAACTCCCTGTCGAGACGAGTTTTGACTATTTCAGGCATTGGGTCCCCGTAGATTCTCTTCGCCTTTGAATAGCACATCTCTCTAAGCTCAGTATCTGAGCCCTCTATTACAGGTGGAAATGTTTCGTCTGGTATAGGTAAAAAATCCTCTACCATATCTGCAACTTTATTAGTATTTTCGACTACAACCTCGTACGCCAGCTCTTCACCTAAATATTTAAATTCCTCTAGCATCTCATCTGTAGTTCTAAAGTGAAGATAAGTCTCCTCTTCATCTAGACTAAATCCTTGAGAATACTTGAGTACCCTTCTAAATATCGCCTCGTGCTTTTCTATGAAGTGAACATCGCCTGTAGCTACTGGAATTTTACCAAATCTCTTTGCTACTTCTATTACCTTTTTATTTAATTCTCTTAGCTCATCTTCATCCTTTACTTCACCGTTGTTTATCATAAACCTGTTGTTGTCTATAGGCATTACCTCTATATAATCGTATAAATCTATAATATCTTTTATTTCCTCGTCGCTTTTATTTTGCTTGACAGCTTGGAAAACTTCTCCAGCCTCGCAAGCTGAGCCGACGATAATTCCTTCTTTATGCTCCATAAGTACACTTTTTAATATTCTCGGTGCTCTGTAAAAATGATTTACATGAGCATCAGATACTATCTTGTATAAATTTTTAATGCCGACTAAATTTTGAGCTATTAAAGTAATATGCTTTGTCTTAAGCTTCGTGTAGTCTATACCTCCCAATATTTCATTGACATCGCTTAATTTTTTTGCGCCCTTTTTTTGAAGCATATCCAAGAATTTTATAAATATATGTGCAGTTGCAGCAGCATCATCTACCGCTCTATGGTGATTTTGTAGAGGTACTCCTAGCTCCTTCGTAAGATTGTTAAGCTTAAATCTCTTCAAATGAGGTAGAAGTATTCTAGCTAACATTAAAGTATCTACACTTTTATTTTCAAATTTTATACCCATTTCTTTGCATTTTTGATTTATAAACCCTATATCGAATTCAGCATTATGCGCAACTAACACACTATCTCCTACAAATTCCATAAACTTAGGCAAAATTTCTTCAATTGTAGGCTTATCCTTTATCAAATCGTTAGTTATACCGGTCAACTCCTGAACCTTATATGATATATCCTTCTCTGGATTTATCAACTCATTAAATCTATCTACAATCTCGAAATTTTGGACCTTGACAGCCCCGATTTCAGTTATCTTATCGTTTTTATTCGAAAAACCAGTAGTCTCTAAGTCAAATACTACAAATGTCTGAGACAATTCCTTATCATTTGAATCCTTTATAATAGGCGCATTATCCTCAACTAAATACCCCTCAACTCCATAGAGTATTTTTATATTGTTGCTTTTGCCTGCATCCATAGCCTCAGGAAACGCCTGAACTACACCGTGGTCTGTAATAGCTATTGCCTTATGCCCCCATGTAGCAGCCTGTTTTACTAGCTTTTTAGTTTGACATAGTGCATCCATTGAAGACATTTGAGTATGTGCGTGTAACTCTACACGTTTTTTAGGACTAGTATCCTGTCTGTATTTTTTTTGTTCGAGTCTAATACCACTTATAGTCATTGTAAGCTCGCGTTTAAACGCATCGTGTAATACGTCTCCCTTGATTTTTACATAAGTGCCTTCAGTTATTTTGCTTAAAACCTTATCTTGGTTCATATCGTTTAAGAACAGCTTGCAACTTATAGAGCTCGTATTATCTGTGACATCTGCTATAAGAAGAATTTTTCCATTTTTAAGTTCTTTGATTTCTATATTAAATATTTCTCCAACTATGCATACAGTCCTCATATTTTGATTTATATCGCAAATATGCTCGAATATTGCATTTACATTTTCTCCGTATATGATATTTTCATCTTCGCGATCTTCTTCTTTTATTACATATGCACCTTCTTCATCCTCTTCTTTTTTAGAATCAGAAATTTCCATCTCCTTGATCTTTTCTTCTAATTCTCTATCCATTTTTTCAATTATCTTTTTAGTATCTATTTTTTCATCTACAGCCTTTTCTAAAACAACCTTTAGCTCAATAGAAAATTCTTCTAAAAAAACATTGTGTATTATATGTTCACAGTTTTTAGATTTTAATTTATCGTAAAAAATACTCTTAGGTATTTTTATTTTCAAGGTATCATCTATACACATATATTCGACCTGTTTTTTCCATCCCTCAATAGCTGGACAGATATCTCTAAGTATATGAAGTATATTATCCCAGTTCTTTTTTACTATGTCTTTATTAGATTTACGAGACAAACCATTGTATCTCATCTTTATTTTTATATCAGAAAAATAATCTAGCTCATCTAACAAAGCCTCCCTAAGCGATGATAAAATGTCATAAGAAATTATTTCCTTGGACGATAAATACATATAGAAAATCTTATTCTCTTTATAATAAACAACCTTTGTTACAAGAACATCTTTTAATCTCTTATATAAAAAATCATTTTCAATTTCTAATTTGCTCAAATAATCGTTTATACTATCCATTTATATATGACATCCCCTTTCATCTCAAGATTTTGCTTTTTAAAGTAAAATTATATCATATTTTTTTAAATAATACCTTCCAAAGTAAATTATTTTTTTGGATTAGCTCTTTTTTATTTTTTTTTAATATTATTATAATAAGGTCTTATATTTGGAGGTATAAAATGACTTGCTCAAATATATATGATATAAAAAAAATACCTATTTACTATAAAGAATTAAAATGTAAAAAACTATTCACAAATGCTTTATCCCAAATGAATATAAATCAAAAGCAAATTCATTTATTTTACTATAAAAAAAGCAATATTCCAATTTGTGCGCTTCCCAAATTAGGTGTTGTAGTTATTTCCCAAAACGGATTTTTGTCATTTTGCTATAATTTTTATCTATTTATAAATTCCTTCAATACTGAAAATATTCCTATCACAAAGCAAAACATATACTTTATAGGAAAATGTGCTCTATGCCATGAAATAGGCCACATATTAGATCCAAATTTATCTACTATAAAATCGACCTCAAGTGATATAATTACTTCAATTGCAAATTCCATAGTAAAATACAATATCGACTTAAAGGATCGTTTTTACTATAAAAAAAATTTGCCCTTAGAATTAGAAGATTACGTCCTGCAATTTAAGAAAAATACAATTTTAAGAGAAATAAATGCCTGGAATATAGGAAAAGATATTGTCAATTTTGAAAGCTACATCGAAAAGTATATTTTTGAAAAAATGAAGGAATATGCCTTGGCGACATATAACTACGGAAACTTAAAAAATATAGTTTCAGAAAATAATTTAGAAAATCGCATAAAAGTTTTATGTTAAAGCATGTAAAAATTATAAGAAAATCTTTATTTTAAAGATCCATAATGTAGATTTTCTTGAAACACATATACGGAAATTATATTTATCCACAATTTAAAAATGAATATAATTTAAGTACTTGGCGTAGCAAGTACGCTACCCTTTCCTATGTGTTATAAATTAAGGAAAATCTAAAATTTGAAATTTTAGATTTTCCTAGTTATCATTATTTGTATTTAGGCACCAAATACTCCAAAGTAGTAGAATCATTGTAATAAGGAACTATCTTATTCATCAATTTTGCTATACAAACTGCCCAATCCACGTCTGTAGCATATTGATGACCTGTATTGTAACTCCATCTCATTTTGTATAGAGTATTTTGATTATATTTACTGCTATGTATGTAATTGTCAGATAGCCATTTAGCTGAACCATCGATAGTTTTATCAACTGAAGTCCATCCCTTTTTATAAGCATATTGAGAAGCTGATGATACAGCAGTTCCATCATATGCAGATATCCCAAAGAAGTTATAAACCTTGACTTGATTACCTGAAGAATCAGTTACATAAACTCCCTGAGCTAGTTTAGAAATTCCATGTCCTGTCTCAAGCATAGATGCCGCAACTAAATAAGTTACATCTAAATCGTATTTCTTAGCTGCATCTATAAATGCTTGTCCCTTATTTAAAAATACACTATGTGACTGACAGTATTTTGAAAAATAAGCATTCAATTCACTTGCAGTTATACCAGAGCGATACTTATCTATTCTTAAAAATTGAAGCTTTCCATTGCTGTTTGAAGTAAAATTATCTGGATTTAAATATTTTTTTAAATCTGTTTTAGTTGCATTTATATAATTATTAGAATTTGAGTAATCACTAGATATATTAGCTCTAATTTTATTGTATCCTTTTTGTGATAATTTATACTCGTAATCAACCATAGTATCAAAGGAATAACTTAAATTTTCATATGTAGTTTTTAATCCACCTTGATTGTTATTTTCAGTATTCCCTTCATTTTTATCGCAATCTTCATTATCAGGTATTTTATCAGTTAAATATTTATTTGATATGTAAGCGTATCCATCTTTGTATTTTATTTTTGCCCAACTGCCGTTTATAGAAACTACCTTAACCTCTTGTCCGTATTTATAAACTGTCAGTACTTTATAATCTGTCGATGGACCTGTTCTTACATTTAACGACGATGTATTTACATATTTTATCGTTACACTACTATCTATCTCGTCTGATAAATATTTATTAGATACATACCCCACTTTTGAATTGTACTTTATTTTTGCCCATTCATTTTCAACTGAAATAACCTCAACCTCTTGACCTTTAGTTAATTTTGTTATTATATCATAAGATGTAGATGGACCCTTTCTCATATTAAGTGATGAAGCTGATACCTTTTTAATCGTAGTCGTTTGATTTTCGATTATGTCTATGTATTTAGCACTTGCCCATCCTTGTCTTCCACTTTTGGTAGTTATTTTATACCATCCATTAGAAGAATCCTCAATTGTGACTTTATCATCTTTACTAATTACAAACTTTACATCATATGATTTATCTGGGCCACTTCTCACATTTAACCCATATGATGTAACTATACCCTCATTAGATTGTGCATTTATCGTCCCCATAAAAAACGGCAACACTACAGCACTAGTTAATACTATTTTTTTATTAAAATTCATATAAATCTCCTTTTTTCTTTTTTAGTCCCTTTTATATTATAAATATATACCCCTATATTTACAAATTAATATTATTTTTTCAAAAAATTCATATATCTACTTATTCATTAAAATTAAAGCAAATTCCTTTATAATCAGCACAATAAATATAAATTTTTTAATTATTTATAAATATCAAATAATTTGATATCATATAAATATAGATTAATTTAGGAGGTCCTAATATGAATGATAAAATAAAGGAATTAAAAGAACTTATAGAAAAAAGTAATAATATAGTTTTCTTTGGAGGAGCGGGTGTATCTACTGAATCAAATATTCCCGATTTCCGTAGTTCTTCTGGATTATTCAGCGAAAGACTAAACAAAAACTTTACTCCTGAACAATTAGTTTCACATACATTTTTTGTTAAATATCCCGATGAATTTTTTAAATTTTATAAAGATAAATTAATTTATCCAGAAGCAAAACCAAACAACGCACACAAGGCTTTAGCTAAACTAGAAGAAATGGGAAAATTAAATGCTGTCATAACTCAAAATATAGATGGACTTCATCAAATGGCTGGAAGTAAAAACGTATACGAATTACACGGCTCTGTACATAGAAATTACTGTACTAAATGTCATAAATTCTTTGACTTAGATGGCATGTTAGACCTTGGCGGTAATATTCCTCATTGTGATCAATGTGGTTCAGTTGTAAAGCCAGATGTTGTTCTATATGAAGAGGGCTTGGATAATGCTACTGTTGAAGGTGCTATAAGGGCTATATCATCTGCTGATTTGTTGATAATAGGTGGTACTTCTTTAGTTGTTTATCCTGCTGCTAGTTTT
>NZ_JALEXO010000295.1 GCF_022780145.1 Intestinibacter sp. | reverse complement strand
ATGGGTGAAATCATGAAATTATGTCAAGGTAGATTATGTATAGCTACTATAGAACAATTAGGTGCCGCTGCATTATTCAACGAAACTCCAGCTTCTTACTTAAAAGAAGTAAACGATGAATACTGCAAGAGAAGAGATGTATTATACGAAGAATTAATGAAAGCTGAAGGCGTTATATGTGAAAAACCAATGGGTGCTTTCTATATAGTTGCTAAATTACCAGTTGACAATGCTGAAGACTTCGTAAAATGGATGTTAACTGATTTCCGTATGGATGGAGCTACAGTTATGGCTACTCCAGCTGCTGGATTCTATGCAACTCCTGGTCTTGGACTTGACGAAATAAGACTTGCTTACATCTTAAAAGAAGAAGATTTAAGAGCTGCTGGTAAATTATTAGCTGAAGGATTAAAAGCTTACAAAGCTGCTAAAGCTAACGCATAATTTTAAATTATAATTTAACTTAAAATATAGACAAAAGGGATATGATTTATTTCATATCCCTTTTTAGTTCAAATTAATTTAATTCACTTTTATTTAACAACGTCTCAAGAGTCTCTATAGCTTCTAAATATTTTCTTCTATCTTCATCATTTAATTTGAAAAATTTCTCTTCTAAATCATTACTCAATTTTTCTGTAAAATCAGCAGCTATTTTCTTACCTTCCTCAGTTATAATTATCATATATTTTCTTCTGTCTTTAAGATTTTTTTCTCTATAAACATATCCTTTATCGCTTAAATCATCTATCATGCTAGTTAAACTACCTTTTTCTATGTTTAACTTAGAGCATAATTCTGTCATACTTATTTCACCGTAATTTCTCATAAAAACTAAAGCTCTTAATTGAGTTTTATTTACATTGTATAAGCTTGAATATTGTTTTAGGTAGTTTAAATATAAACTAGAATAAATTTTAGGAAATGTGTTAGATAAAAAACTTATCGTATCTGTCACTATACATTTCATTTAATCACCTCAGATTGCTGTATTTTTTTTTCCTTGTATATTTTACACTAAAGTTGTTGTCTGTACAACATATTTTAAATATATTTTTTTATTATTTTTAATTTTACTTTTTAATTTATTATCAATATAAGAAAATCTTTATCCTAAAGATCCATAATGTTGATTTTTAAGCACTTGGCGTAGCAAGTGCGATAACCTTTTTGAAATGCATGACGGAAATTATATTTATCCACAATTTCAAAGGAATATAATTTAAGTACTTGGCGCAGCAAGTACGCTACCCTTTCCTATGCATTATAAAACTCCTAGAAATAAAACTATTCCTAGGAGTTTTTAATCAATTGAGTTTTATCTAAATATTAAACTCTTAAATCTACGTCTACATCACCTATAACGTCCTTAAATGGTTCTATAGCTGGATCTAAGTATTCTTCTACGAATTCTAAAACTTGTTCTGGAGCTCTACCTACGAATTTCATAGGATCTAGTATATCTGATATTTCTTCTCTCTTTAACATATTGAATTTGTCAGATTCTAATATTAAGTCTATTAGGTTATTATTTAATCCTTCGTGTTTAACTCTGTAAGCTGCCTTCATAGATAATTCTCTAATTTCTTCGTGTAATTCTTGTCTATCTCCACCTCTTTTAACAGCTTCCATTAATATGTTTTCAGTAGCCATAAAAGGTAGTTCTTCATTTATATGTTTGTTTATCATGCTTTCATAAACTACAAGACCGTCTGTTACGTTTATTCCTATTTCAAGTATAGCATCTGCTGCCATAAATGCTTGTGGTATAGCAAGTCTCTTGTTAGCAGAGTCGTCTAAGCTTCTTTCTAGCCATTGAGTAGCTTCTACCATAGCTGGAGAGATAGATTCTGATATTATATATTTTGAAAGTGATGCTATTCTTTCGCTTCTCATTGGGTTTCTCTTATATGCCATAGCTGAAGATCCTATTTGATTCTTTTCAAATGGTTCTTCTAATTCTTTAAGATGTTGAAGTAATCTTATATCATTAGTCATCTTGTGCATACTTTGAGCTATTCCTGCTAATACATTTAAAACTTGAGAATCTAATTTTCTAGTATAAGTTTGTCCACTTACATGATAAGAAGATTCAAATCCCATTTTATTGCATACTATTTTGTCTAATTGTTTTATTTTAGCAGTATCTCCTTCGAATAAAGCCATGAAACTAGCTTGAGTACCTGTTGTACCTTTAACACCTCTAAGCTTCATGTTTTCTAATCTGTAGTTTAAGTCTTCTAAATCTATTATTAAATCTTGAGCCCATAAAGTCGCTCTCTTACCAACTGTTGTAAGCTGAGCTGCTTGGAAATGAGTAAATCCTAAAGTTGGAATGTCTTTGTTTTTAAGAGCAAATTTCTTTAAGTTGTTTATTAAGTTTACTAATTTTACTCTTATTAATTTTAGAGCTTCTGTCATTTGTATTACGTCTGTATTATCTCCAACGTAAGCTGAAGTAGCACCTAAGTGTATTATTCCTTTAGCCTTTGGACATTGCATTCCATAAGCCTTAACATGACTCATAACGTCGTGTCTTACTTCTTTTTCTATTTTTTTAGCATCGTCAAAGTTTATATCATCTATATGAGATTTTAATTCTTCTATTTGTTCATCTGTTATATTTATTCCTAATTCTTTTTCTCCTTCTGCAAGAGCTATCCATAATTTTCTCCAAGTAGAAAATTTAAATTGTGGAGAAAATATATAACTCATATCCTTACTGCAATATCTTTCAGTAAGAGGATTTGAGTATGTACTGTATTTATTATCCATAATTCGCACCGTCCTTAATCATTTCTTAGTTATTTTCAACATCATAATTATATATAATTTCACGAACTATAACAATACTTTTTTTAAATTTGTTCAAATTATTTATTTTCTTGTTTCTTATTTCTTATTTATAAGTAAATTATCCTTTTGCATCATGTAGTCGATGCTTTCACTATCTACAAAATCTATTACATTTTTATATCTTATAGCGTAGTATTTATCACTCCAGCCTAGCTGTTTTTGTACTTCCTCTCTATCAGCACCTAGCATAAGGCTTATAGCAGCGTAAGAGTGTCTTAAATCCTTCGCAGAATAATTTTTAAGCCCTGCTAAATCAAAAGCCTTTTGAACTATTATTCTGACGTTTCTATCTGTTATAGAATTGCTCTTTTGTGTTGTAAATATAAAGTCATCAGTTGGTAAAATAACTTCGCTAAGCCCTGAATGATATCTGTAATCTTCTATAAGCTTAAAGCAATATGGATGTAATTTTACTATTCTCTCCTTTTTGCCTTTGCCTAGTCTTACATAGTAATTATCCTGTTCATCTACTATTAAGTCCTTCCATTTGACGTCTACAAGCTCATTTAGCATACATCCTGTAGTAGCCAAAAATACCATTATAAGTCTATCTCTTGCATTTAATTTATATAATGAGTCTACGAGCTGATTTATCTCTTGAATGCTAAGCACATCGTCTTTTCCCTTTTGTCTTGTAACTACAGGTTTTTGTACATAGCTAAATGGATTTACTTCTATATGTTTATTTCTTTGTAAAAAAGAATAAAAACTATGTAAATAACTGTATATTTTTTCACTAGTGGATTTTGCGTATTTTTCCTTCACTTCCTCCATAAATTTAGCACAATCTTCTTTATCCACTTCTAGCAAATATCTCTCATCTATAAACTTTTTAAAATATATTACTTTCAGTAAATAATCCCTCTTTGTCTTGGGATTAAAATTTATTGAAAATTCATCATATAATTTTAATTCTTGCTTTGTCAATATTTTTGCTTCTTCCATATCCTTTATCCTTCCCAATATATAATTTACTTATCAACTAAAAAATCACTTTTATCATTTTCACGATTAAAGCGATTTCATAGTGATTTTATTTGAATGTAATTAAATTATTTTCATTATTTAGATTTAATTAAAATTTTTATTATCTCGCTTGAATCCTCACTAAAGGTAGTTATTATTTTTAAATAGTCAGTAGGGATATTTATCGCAAGATAAATTTTATTTAAATCTCCCACAAAATCGTTTATTTGATAATCCTGTCTAGTATCTCCAATTGTTTGATTGTATAGCATCTCTAATTCACAAAATATAACTGCTTTATACTCTAGATTTTTTATGCCATATATATTAGAAATCGTTATACCGACCTTTTTAGTTAGCGTCGTTATCTCATCCTCTGCAATCATATAAGGAATCTTCGCCTCTTCTAGGGCTTTTCTTAAGATATATTGAAAATATATAGTTTTCCCGTTTTTTAGCTTTTTCTTATTGTACGGATATACTATAGCTATATCTGAATAATCCAAACCTTTTTTGTTTATTAAAAAATCAATTTCCCATAAAACAGACTCTATCTGCTCTTCTAAGTCACTTACTTTTAGTATTTCGGGATCTTGTCCATGCTTATGAATTGATTTAGTAAACGGGTATATATCTCCTTCTACTGAAGGTCTTAAGCTTTTAATATAATCATTTGAATTTTGACAAAATCTATTTACAAATTCAACTAAATTTTTATTTTGTCTGTAATTTATATCTAAATATATAATATCGTCAAACTCTATATCTTGCTTATTGTCTTTAAATATATTTAGATCATTAGTCATATTCAAAGCATTGCAGTAATATATATCGAATATATTTTTTGTTTTATATAAAAACTCTGAAATAAATTTTAACTCGTCATACTTAAATGATTCTGCTTCATCTATAAATATTCCTTTAAACATATTTTTGTTTTTTACGACATTTCTAGCTTGTTTTATCAAATTATTTAAATATTTTTCGTAATTTTGTTTAAACATTCTATAGTCAGCTACCAAATCGAATTTTTTAGCTAATTTAAATAAAAACGACGATATTGTGTGAACCTCTAAATTATTATTATCCTTATATAAAATCTCCAAAGCCTCTCTGAGTTGATTAGAAAGCTTCTTTGATGATACAAATACGACAAACCTGTGCTGTGGATATACACGAGCTAATTTAATCGCTCTAGATAGCATTATAGTTGTTTTCCCAGTACCACAACCACCTTGAAATAAATTATTACCGTAGTTAATCGATATAGACTTCTCCAGTTGATCTTTATCGAGCATAGTCGCACTGTATTCATAATCATCGTTGACAAATGTAATTTTTTTAAATTCTTTATTTATATGCATTTCATTATTTAAAACATAGTATTCCGGACATATATCTAAAATATACATATTTAATTCTATTTCGTTGTTTTCTTCTTTTAAATAATCATCCATAGATATTTCTTTTTCAATGATTTGATTTAGTTTATGCTTATCTATTATGTTATTATCTACAAAATCTTCAAATCCATACCCATCGTAAATTTCTACATAAGGCATTATATAAACAAAATTATAAGAAATATTGTTATGATGTTGAGCCATTTTCAATCTAAGTAGATTAAACTCTTCATTCATAACCTCGATTAATTCTTCGTCTAATATTGAAAACAATTCTTCTGAAGTATCCATAAATTTCACAAATAATATTTTATTATTTTTAATATACATTAAATCTATGTTTATGCCTTTAAAAGGCGTCACTTTAGGAACTATCTTTACATCGTCGGATATTTTTTCATAAAATTTTTTCTCAAATTCTTTCATCCTTAATGCATCTAATTGAGAGTTAATATTTATAAATTGACTCATATTAAGCCTCCTCTCTGTTTCATTGTAGAATTAACTCCAGAATTTAATGTCTTTACGCTAAAATTTTTGTAAATCTATACTTAAATTATATCATTTATATATATAATTTGCCATAAATAGATTTTTATACAAAAAACCTCTCTTGAATCACTTCAAAAGAGGCTTATTTACTAATTATTATTTTGCATATTCTACAGCTCTAGTTTCTCTTATTATACTAACTTTTATTTGACCTGGATATTCAAGCTCATCCTCGATCTTCTTAGTTATATCTCTAGCTAATAGGTGAATTTCTTCATCGTTAATTTTTTCTGGTTTAACCATGATTCTTATTTCTCTACCAGCTTGTATTGCATAAGATTTTTCTACACCGTCATATGAATTTGCAATTTCTTCAAGTTTTTCTAATCTCTTAATATACGCTTCTAGTGTTTCTCTTCTAGCTCCTGGTCTAGCTGCAGATATTGCATCTGCTGCTGTAACTAATACTGCTTCAACTGTTTGAGGTTCGTGATCTCCATGGTGAGTACTCATAGCGTGTATAACTTCCTTAGATTCTTTGTATCTTCTAAGTAAATCCATACCTATTTCAACATGTGTACCTTCCATTTCATGGTCTACTGCCTTACCTATATCGTGAAGCAATCCTGCTCTTTTAGCAAGCTTAATGTCAGCTCCTATTTCAGCAGCCATAATTCCAGCTATATGTGCTACTTCTATAGAATGTTTTAAAACGTTTTGTCCATAACTTGTTCTGTAGTTAAGTCTACCTAATAGCTTAACTAATTCTGGATGTAAGCTATGTACACCTGTTTCAAAAGTAGCCTGTTCACCATATTCTTTTATAATGTTGTCAACTTCTTTTTTAGCTTTTTCTACCATTTCTTCTATTCTGGCTGGATGTATTCTTCCATCAGATATAAGTTTTTCCAAAGCTATTCTCGCAATTTCTCTTCTAATAGGATCGAATCCAGATAATATTACAGCTTCAGGAGTATCGTCTATTATTAGGTCGATTCCTGTTAGAGTTTCTAAAGTTCTGATATTTCTACCTTCTCTACCTATTATTCTACCTTTCATTTCGTCATTTGGTAAATTAACTACTGTTACTGTAGTCTCTGCAACATGGTCTGCTGCACATTTTTGAATTGCATATCCAATTATTTCTCTTGATTTCTTTTCAGCATTTTCTTTTGCTTGAGTTTCAATGTCCTTAATCATTATTGACATTTCATGTCTTACTTCTTTTTCTGCATTACTTAGTATGATTTCTTTTGCTTTTTCACAAGTAATACCTGATATATCCTCTAATTTTTCAAGTTGTTTTAATTTTATAGCCTCAACTTCTTTTTGTTTTTCGTCTACAATTTTTAACTTTTGATTTAAATTAGATTCTTTGTTTTCTATACTTTGTTGTTTTCTATCTAGAGATTCTTCTTTTTGAATTACTCTTCTTTCATATTTTTGTAATTCATTTCTTCTTTCTCTACTTTCCTTTTCAGCATCACTTCTAAATCTATGAATTTCTTCTTTTGCTTCTAGAAGTTTTTCTTTTTTGATTGTTTCTGCATCTTTATTCGCTTGATCTACTATATTTTTAGCTAGTGTATTTGCTTCACCGATTTTCGCTTCTGATATATTTTTTCTACCAAAATATCCAGCTAATGCACCTATAATCAAGCCAATTACTGCTGCTATAATTACTTTTACTATGACATCCACCTCCTTTATTATTTAATCCCAAAATTCAATATTACTCCTTATTTTCGTATTTAGGTCGATCTTTTAGCTATGTAAAAGAATGACATTAATTTAAGTACCACATTTATAATCTTGGAATATTATTTTAAGCTGTCTTAAAAAATATTTATAAATATCGACAGCTTAAATTATTAATTAGAAACTGTAATTAGTTTCTTAATGATTAACAACAAAAAATTATATTAAATTAGAATACTTTACCTCATTTAATTTTATAATTTTTTCTACTTTGTGTCAAGGTTATAGGAGGTTTATAGCAATTATTATTCTTCTGAAATGCTATTATTCGCGATATCTTCTGACATTTGAGTATCGTCTAAATCTTCATCTTCTATATCTTTATATTCTGCACCTAATTTATAATACTTTCTAACTTTTTCTTCTATTTCATTTGCTAAATCCATATTATCAGATAAGAATTTTTTAACATTTTCTCTACCTTGTCCTAATTTTATATCTTGATAGTTGTACCAAGAACCTGATTTTTTAACTATATCTATATTGGCAGCTATATCTAGTAAATCACCTATTTTTGATATACCTTCTCCGTACATTATGTCAAATTCAGCTTGTTTAAAAGGAGGCGCTACTTTATTTTTTACTACTTTAACTCTAGTTCTACTTCCTAAAATTTTATCCCCTTGTTTTATTGTGTCTATTTTTCTAACATCTAATCTAACTGATGAGTAGAATTTAAGTGCACGACCACCTGTAGTAGTTTCTGGATTACCAAACATTATACCTACTTTTTCTCTAAGTTGGTTTATAAATATAGCAACGCAATTTGATTTTTTGATTGAACCTGTTAATTTTCTAAGCGCTTGAGACATAAGTCTAGCTTGCAATCCAACATGAGAATCTCCCATATCTCCTTCTATTTCTGCCTTTGGAACTAATGCTGCAACTGAGTCTATTACTATTATGTCTATCGCACCACTTCTTATAAGCGCCTCTGCTATCTCTAGTGCTTGTTCTCCTGTATCTGGTTGAGATATTATAAGGTTATCTACATCTACACCTAACGCCTTTGCATAAACTGGATCTAGGGCATGTTCTGCATCTATGAAAGCTGCTATCCCACCGTCTTTTTGAGCTTCTGCAACTGAATGAAGTGCTACAGTTGTTTTACCTGAAGATTCCGGTCCGTATATTTCAACTATTCTACCTCTAGGAAGCCCACCTATACCTATCGCTATATCAAGTCCTATTGAACCTGTTGATATAGAATCTATTACCATTGATGAAGCTTCTCCAAGTCTCATTACTGAGCCTTTACCAAAATCCTTTTCTATTTTACCTAATACCTGATTCAATGTATCTAATTTTTCTTTTTCTATAGTCATATAATTCGTTCCTCCATTATATTATTTTTCATAATCAAACATCTGTTCGGTTTTATATTTTTATTATATCTTATAAAGCTTTTACAGTCAATCGATAAATAAATTATTTTCTAATATGTTTATTAACAAATTCTAAATGTTTTATACCCAAATTTTACATTTTTATTTAAAAATAATTCTTCCTTTTTATAATCTAAAAAAGAGCTATATGTCAATTTAAAAACGGCATAACATATAGCTCTTCTAAAAATTTTATTATTTACTATTCATAAATAAATCTCTATTTTTATATAAGTAATCTATTCCTGAATAAAGTGTAAATATTGTAGCGATGTACATAGCTACAGTTCCAATAAGTAATATTATATCATTTGAGAAATTAGCACCTATAAGTAAGAATATTATAGCTATCATTTGGCTTGTAGTTTTTATTTTTCCACCGCCGCTAGCTGCTATTACCTTTCCATTGTCTGCTGCTATTGCTCTTAAAATACTTACTGTTAGCTCTCTTGCCACAATTATTATTACCATCCAACCAGCTACTAAATCGTAATCTATCATACATATAAGCGCAGATAAAACTAATAACTTATCCGCTAATGGATCCATAAATTTCCCAAAGTCTGTAACTAAATTGTGTTTTCTAGCTATTCTTCCATCTAAAAAATCTGTTATAGAAGCCACCATAAACACAATACAAGCTATTAAAAAGAAATTGTTTATTTGTGATAGCATAAGTATTACGAATACTGGTATTAGACATATTCTAAGTAGTGTAAGCTTATTCGGTAAATTCATCCTCTAATACCCCCATTAAATCATACTCTAAAGCATCAGTTATAACTACATCTACAAATTCCCCTATTTGAAGATCTTTTATAGATTTTATATATACTATTGCATCTATCTCTTCTGCATCGTATATGGTTCTACCTATATACACGTTATCTTCTATTTGTTCTTCAACTAATGCTTCATATTTATTGCCTATTTTTTGCTTGTTTTTTTGTTCTGATATAGCTTGTTGTACTAGCATAAGTCTCTCTTGTCTGTCTAATTTGACTTCCTCTTCAAGATGATTAGGTAGTCTATCAGCAGGGGTATCTTCCTCTCTAGAATAAGTAAATACTCCTAGCTTATCAAATTCTACTTCTTTTACAAAATCTACAAGCTCCTCAAAATCCTCGTCTGTTTCCCCAGGAAATCCTACTATTATACTAGTTCTAAGTGTAGCATCAGGTATGATATTTCTGATCATTTCTACCTTAGACATGATATCCTCTTTAGTAGTTTTTCTGTTCATCAGCTTTAATATCCTATTGCTCGCATGTTGTATAGGCATATCGAAATAATTGCATATATTATCGTATTTACTTATTACATTTACTAGCTTTTCAGTTATTGATTCTGGATAAGAGTACATCACCCTAATCCATTTGAATCCGTCTATTTGAGCTAATTCTTCTAAAAGCTCGGCAAGTCTTTCCTCACCGTATAAATCAACGCCGTATTTAGTAGTATCTTGAGCTATTACGATTAACTCCTTAACTCCCATTTCGGCAAGCTTTTTAGCTTCTGAAATTATATCCTCCATCTTTCTACTTCTATATTTACCTCTAAGTTTAGGTATTATACAGTAAGTACATTTGTTGTCACAGCCTTCACCTATTTTTAGGTACGCCATATGACTTGGAGTAGATACATATCTAGGTAGAGTTTCATCGTATGCAAATTCTATATTATTTAAGCTCACTATTTGATGCTCTTCTTTAAGCTTTCCTATTATTTCGTCTATATTTTGGTAGCTACCTGTACCAACTATTGCATCTATCTCTGGTATTTCCTCTTTTAACTCGTCTGCATATCTCTGAGCTAGACATCCT
>NZ_JALEXO010000241.1 GCF_022780145.1 Intestinibacter sp. | reverse complement strand
TACTTCCTTTTCAAAAGTTGATTCTCTACATACTTTCTTTAAATATTCCATAAATGGCGCTTGAAGCTCAGGTCTTTTCAAAGCAAAATCTACTGTCGCTTCTAAAAATCCCAGCTTATCTCCAACGTCGTATCTTCTTCCTTCAAACTCATATGCATACATAGCCTCTTTCTTTGATAGAGTTTTTAATGCATCTGTCAATTGAATTTCTCCACCTTTTCCTGGTGCTTGATTTTCAAGAATTTCAAATATTTCTGGAGTTATTATATATCTACCTAATATAGCTATGTTAGATGGTTGTTTGCCTGGTTCTGGCTTTTCCACTAGATCCTTAACTTTGTAAACGCCATCTTCTATATATCTTGCGTCTATTATTCCATATTTATTTGCATCTTCTGGTGGAACAGCTTGTACTCCTAATATAGTTGTTCTATACTCTTCATATGCTGACATCAATTGTTTCAAACATGGAACATCATTATCTACTATATCATCTCCTAGCATTACTGCAAAAGGTTCATCCCCTATGAAACTTCTTGCACAGTAAATAGCATCACCTAGTCCTCTAGGTTCCTTTTGTCTTATATAGTATATATTAATCATTTTAGATATATTTCTAACTATTTCTAGTAAATCTGTCTTCCCTTTTTGTTCTAGTTCTAATTCTAATTCAACTGATTTATCAAAATGGTCTTCTATAGATTTTTTATTTTTCCCTGTAATTATAAGTATTTCTTCTATTCCTGATTCGACTGCTTCTTCTATTATATATTGTAAAGTTGGTTTATCTACTATTGGTAACATTTCTTTTGGTTGCGCCTTAGTTGCTGGTAAAAATCTTGTACCTAATCCTGCAGCTGGTATTACAGCCTTTTTTATTTTCCTTTGCATATAGCTCTTCTTCTCCCTCCAAAATTAATCCTATACAAAATATTTCTTGAATTTATTATTAAATAAACTTTCACATTTACATACTATTCTACCTTATTAACATATTTTTGTCACTTTAATTCTCAGTCAACTTCTCCAATTCCTTTAATAATTTATTAAATTTATTAATTGTTATTTGTATTGATTTTTCGCTAGTTAAATCAACACCTCCGTATTTTAATAAGCTTATCGGTTTATCTGCGCTACCCTTTTTTAGGAAATTTATATAATTTTCAGGACCATTATTCAATATATCTTCAGAAAAACTAATAGCACTACTGCAACCTGTAGCGTATTTATATACATAAAAGCTATTATAAAAATGAGGTATTCTAGACCATCCAATCATAGAGAGATTGTCTACCTCAAAATCATTTCCATAGTACTTTTTCAATAACTGAGACCATAAATCATTCAGTACCAATGTATTTACACTTTGATTGTCTTCAATCAATTTATGGACTTCTCTCTCAAATTCAGCATACATAGTCTGTGTATATAAGGTGTCCTTGATAAAATCTAAATACTGAGATATATAATAGGCTTTTTGATTATTATCACCTGCATTTTTTATCAAAAACTCATACAATAATACTTCATTCGTAGTCGATGCTACTTCATGAGTTAATATCGATGGTCTAGAATTATAATAGCTTTGATTTTTTTCACTTAAATATCCATAAACTCCATGTCCTAACTCATGTACTAAAGTAGATACCGAATCTAATGAATTATCGTAATTAAGTAATATATATGGATGATTATCATATACAGATAGACAATATCCACCCCCTACCTTATTCTTATCAGAATAAACATCTATCCATCTCTGATTAAAAGCTTCATAAATTATATCCTCATATTCTTTACCTAATGGGGAAAGAGCTGCATAAGTCAACGATATAGCATCTCCATAAGGTATATCACTGTTATCAGCCTGAGCTATAGGTACAAACATATCGTAATAATGAACCTTATCTACGTTTAATAATTTTTTTCTCAAAGAAACGTATCTATGCAGACTATTTTTATTTTTGCTTACTGTATCTATTAAATTACTATATATCTTAGGATCAACCTCATCATTACTCAAATACATATCTAAGCTTGAATTATAATTTCTTATACTAGAATAAAATACATTTTTATTTACTTGACCTATTAATAAGCCTGATAAAGTATTTATATTATCGTTATAAGGTATAAATTCATTTGTATAAGCCTCTTTTCTAGTATTTCTATCTGTCGACTTAATTTTACTCGAATATTCTGATGGGGAATTTTCACTATTTTTATCCATATTGCTAAATAAATCATATATATTCGCAGGAAGTGAAGCTATATTCCCTAACTTGCTAAGTAAATCCTCAGATTTTTCATCTAAGTAATGGTCTTTACTCTTTCGTATCTCCTCTAAATACGTTTTATATTTTTTATTTACTTTGCTACTTTTTAAATATTTATTATATGTAGAATCCGATAATTTAAGTATTTCCAATTCTAAATCAGAGCTTATTTTGCTGTATTTAGAATCTACTTTGTTTACCTTATCTATCATATCTAAACACTTGTACGAATCTTTATTGATATCCTTTTTTAATTTTGCATAAGCGTATAATTTATCTATTCTTATATCTAATTTTTCCTTTATTTTAAGTGCTGACATAAAATGTGTTTTTGATTTAGTAACCTTGCCAGTATAGTTTTGTAATTCCTTGATGTCATTTTCAAAATTAGATAATTCCTTCTGCCAAGCATCATCCGATTTGAATAAGTCCTGTAAATTCCAAGCTACATATTTATAATTTGATTGATCTTTACTATCTTTTGAGTCATCCTTATCATCAAAAGTAGAAGCAGCTTGTGTATATACTTCTTCTTTTTGGTTAAATTCATTTATTTTATAAAAAATACATATTGTAAAAATCAACGAAAATATTATAATAGCTACCAAATTTAACTTTTTGCCCATAAAAAGTCATCCTTTCTTATAATTACTTAATATTAGGATGACTTTTTTTTATTTTATTATTCAGTTTTTATTAGTTTATACAGTTTATAATTGAGTTATCCACAATGTTATCAACATATCAACAAGCGTTTTCCGACTTTATAATTGAGTTATTGCAACTCTTACATGCTTGTGTATTTATTCCCTAATTGTGAATTATTTTTTTACTTATCAACACTTTTAATCTATTTATTAACAGTTATCAACGAGTTTTACACAGAACCTGTAGATAACTGGGACGTATGTTTAATTTTCATTAAAAACAGTCTTATTCTAATCTATTTATCTTAGTTACCATGACTGTCATATCATCTTCAATATTATTAAGTTGTAGCTCTATAGCTCTATCAATTATTCTATCTATAATCTCCTTTGGATCATAAGTATCTAATTTTTTCAGGAAATAAATCAACCAATTTTCCCCGATATCATTATTTTTACCTGCATCTATAATCCCATCAGAGACCATTATGATATAATCCCCGTCGTTTAGCTTATAATTATGTCTATCTAACTTAACCTCAGATAAAATCCCAACTGGTAAAGACGATGATGAAATAAAATCAACATCATTGTTCGCCCTCTTGATGTATGTTGAACAAGCTCCCATCTTTACAGTTTCTAGTCGACCCTGCTTCAAATCGATAATCCCAAGGTCTAACGTTGAAAAAATTTCATCTGAATTACTAAGTAAAAGCATATTATTTATTGTTTTTATCACTATTTCATTATCTATTCTAGCTTCGATCATTTTTTCTAATATATCTATAGTTGTGGAGGATTCATCATAGGCTCTTTTTCCTTTTCCCATGCCATCGCATATGGCCATCATATACTGCCCATTATCAATCTCCATATAGGTATAATTGTCTCCACATAGTACATGTCCATCTCTAGATAATGAAAGAGCTTGTGTTGCTGCAGTAAATTTCTCAGCCTTAGTGAGAACTATTTTACAAGTATCCTTGTATATATTACATCCATATTTTTGAGCAGATAATTGCTCACCTAAATAATCTGATATTATCTTTATTAATTTTTGATCACACAACCCTCCATTTGTACATGTATTTTTATCTATAGTTATCTTGAATTCATTTTTACCCTTAGTCAAATAATTAAGTTTATTTACTATGATATTATTTCTTTCAAGCTCCTCTAGTAAATTCTTTTCCTTAGTTAAATCTAGCATCGCACTGGTCTCTAAATCATCTGATAGATTTTTTATAGATTTAGATATATTTCTAATTTGGTCAGCTATTAATTTTCTGCCTTCTTCAAACTTCATACTCCAATCGTAATTAAGTGCAAACATTTTATAGTAATAGTTTGAAACTTTTATAATCTGCTCTGGATTCATACATGATTTTTTAAATTCTTCTGGTATAGCATCCACAGTAAGCTGCCCTTCCTCTAGATTCTGTATCATATTGTACATTAGCGTATATGTCTTATTAAATCTCACCTCCCAGCAGACTTTTTTCATACTACAATATGAACATTCATCCTTATAAATCATGTCTATCAACTGGGCCATATCATTTTGATTTATTATATCATCCTTTTGTCTTATTTTTTCAAATGTGTTTGCAAGCTCGCTGTAAGCTCTTTGGATATTTACTAATTTACTGTTTGTGAGCTCTTTAGTCCTAACTATATAATCATTTACCGATTGAGATGTATTTACATTTATCTTTATAGCCGATTCAATTCTTTCAAAAAACGTCTTTGGAAGAATTGATACAATCAAGGCTCCTATCAAAATATCTCTTATCGAATTTATATTTGACTCTAATCCTGAAGTATATGCAAATATAATTATCCAACTCAATACATATCCCAGAATACATAAATATCTGTTCACTCGGTTGAAGGCCCCACCTATTAGACCTGCAAATGCGTATATTCCCATATATAAGGCTGATATAGCATTATTTATAATAAAAGCAAGTCCAACTATTACCCCACAAGATGATCCTATACTAGCGCCTCCTATAATAGCCGATATTAATAT
>NZ_JALEXO010000239.1 GCF_022780145.1 Intestinibacter sp. | reverse complement strand
CTTATGCAAAGGGAAAATTAATAGGTTCATCAACAGTAAGAAGCAATGGAACTTATTCAATATCTATACCAAAGCAACCATCTGGTAGAACTGTCACTGTAAAAATCAGTAAATCTGGTTACACTACTCGCTCTAAATCAGTTACAGTAAAAAAAGATAAAAAAAGCTCTACATATGTATACTGCAACGGTGGAAACTCTAAGTCTAAAATATACCACAAAACTGCACACGCTCACAATATGGAGGGTGCTATAAAGATGACAAAATCTCAAGCTAAGGCTAAGGGCTACAGAGCTTGTAAAAGATGCTGGTAGTAAAAATTCTAAATTGAAATTATACTAATTTTTTAAATAAAAAAGAGATGCAATCAAATCAATAAATTCATTTAATTGCATCTCTTTTTCTATACGAATACCCTTCTTACACCGGCAATTCTGCTTCTTTGACTGTTTTTTATCGGCCATACAACTACTTTATTAGGCCATGATTCGATAACCTTATCATTTCCTAGATAAATCGCAACATGATCTACTGCCCCACTTGCATCTGAATAGAATATTAAATCGCCTCTTTTTCTGTCTTTATATGCAACTTTTTTAAGCTTGCTAGATTTATATAGATTTCTAGATTCGTATTCATATCCTGGTTGTGAATGTCTGATTACACTAACTGGAAGTGGATTTATTCCTGCTGCATACATAGCCTGCATAACTAATCCCGAGCAATCTACACCTTGTCCTGGCTTGCCTGCTGCGCCTACTATATATTCAGTACCTAGATAATCATATGCTCTATCTATCATAGCTTCTATACATTCCTTTTTAGTGCTTGTATAATCTATCTGCATTGGAGATACATAAGCACCTAGATTATTCCAATCTGAATAAGAAAGTCCCATAGCCTTCCATGTTGTATAATTTACTACACCTGTTACAGGTAATCCCTTTTTCTTTTGAAATTCTTTTATTTTAGAAATAGTTCTAGGACCTACTATAGCGTAATTTTCTGTACCCATACCTAATTTTACTTGCACTTTTCTGACTTTAAGTCCCATAGTTCCTTTTTTTAGAGAATAACCACCTTGACCTGCAAAGCTTATATTATCTTGTATTTGGAAATAGCTGCTAGGATTTTGGTAAACTCTTTTTGTATTTACTGAGATTTCCTTAGATATAAACTTAGTCGCTGTTTCTGTCGCCGGAACGTAAACTCTCCATTTAGAAGTTTTTTGAGCATACCATTCACTTGGATATGTTAAAACTACCTTACTAGTTTCTTCATTTGATGCATGCTTTGTGACTTTTGTTTGCCATTTTTTAGTTTCTTCGTTGTATCTTTGTAGCTTTACTTCGCGCCCTTGTCCTGGTGTTACATAAATTGCATCTGTTACAGTTCTCCCAGCTGTATTATTTCTATAATAATTTATACTAGTTACAGTTGTTTCTTGTAATTCCTGAATATCATTTTCGGCAAATACTAAACTAGAAGTGAACATCAGCAATATTAATGTTAATGATATTACCTTTTGGAATTTTTTCATTATATCACTACCCCCATATTCTAATAATACATAATTTATAAAATTTTACTATTTCATATTATCATACATCAATATTTTTTTCCATAAAATAGACCCCTATAAAATAAAAGTTATATTTTATAGGGGTCATAATGCTTATTTAATTTTTAATCAAATTAAACAATAATCAAATGATATTTTGTATATTTAGATATTATTTTACTTTAACAGATTTTATAGTACTGTAATTTCCATAAACTTTCTTTCCATCTACAGTTCTATAAGATCTAACCTTAAAGTAATAAGTTCTACCACTTGTTAGTGAACTTGTTGTATAGCTCTTAGATGTAGTTGTTTTTACTAATTTATATGTTCCATACTTAGATGTAGCTCTATAAACTTCATATCCTGTTGCTCTAGTACTGCAATTTGTCCAAGTTAATTTTGCAGTTCTCTTAGCAGGTGATGTAGCTGTAACTACTGGAGTAAGTGGATTAGTAACAACTCTTAATTTTTCTGATTCTTTTAAGTAAACTTTCTTATTGTCTACTTTGTTATAAGCTTTTACTTTGTAGTTGTAGATAGTTGCAGATATTCTGCCGGTATCTTGATAGATATAAAAATCTACATTTTTAAATTCTTCTTTTTCTTCTGGATCTTCTATTTTATCATAATCTAAATCTGATATTACAACGTATTTCTTAGTACTTGCGTTGTATCTTAATACTTCATATCCTGTAGCATCTTTTACTTTATCCCAACCGATTTCTACAGTATTTCTAGTAACTTTTTCAGCTGTAAGTTTAAAGTCATCTTTAGTTTTAGCGCTTACTACATTTGAGTCTGCAGAGTAAACTTTTTGTCCATCTACTGTTCTATATGCTTTTACTGTATATTTGTAATCAGTGTCTTTAGTTAATTTGCTATCAGTGTAAGTTGTAGCAGTTAAGTCTTTTACTAATTTATAGTCTTCGCTATCTTTGTCAGCTCTATAAACTTCGTATCCTGTTGCTCTTGCTACTTGATTCCAACTTAATTCTACACTATCACTACTTACATTTCCTAATTTAGCTGTTGGAGCTAATGGTTTAACTGTTGCTTTTACTATATTTGATTCTTCAGAATAAACCTTTTGTCCCTTTACTACTTTATATACTTTTATCTTATATTTGTAGTAGCATCCAGAAGCTTTTCCTGTATCCTTATATGTTGTAGTATCAGCACTAGTTATATCAGCTATCTTAACATAAGTCTTGCTAGCTGTTGAGTATCTAGATAATTCATATCCATCGCAATCAGCTTTATCCCAAGCTAAATCTACTTCTGATGTTGTTGTGCCTGTAGATTTAAATCCTGTTACTTTGTCTACAGTTATACCTTTTATTTCAAAAGTCTTAGTTAATGTACCAGCGTAGTTTCCTATACCAGTTATTGTAACTGTTGCAGTTCCTGGTTTAACGTTGTTGCTATAGCTAACTGTGTAGTCTCTGTCTTTTACTAATGAAAGTGTCTTAGTTTTGTTTTGTCCTCCAGATATATAAGTTATTTGACCTGTTAACTTAGTAACTGCTGGAGTTTTTTGAGTTCCATCAGCATCTACAGTGTCGTATTCTAATGTAACATTAGTGTTGTTCATTGTAGATATATTTCTTGGTGTTATCTTGAAAGTCTTGACAACTTCACCCGCATAATCACCTATACCTTTGATTGTCACTGTAGCTGTACCAACATTTACATTGTCTGTATAGCTAGTTGTAAAGTCTTTATTTTTAACTAAAGTTTTACCTGTAGTTGTAGTTATTGTAACTGCTGGTATCTTGTTGTTTCCTGTATAAGCAGAAACTGTGTATGATAGTTTAATACTTTGATTCTTTAGTAATCCTAAACTCTTATATCCACATTTTTTACAGATATATTCAGTTTTTCCTGTACTACTAATCACTGGTTCATATTCATGTCCTGAATTCTTAGGATAATTTATTGTATATGTTAGATTACAATCATTACATTTGAAATTCTTATGACCTCTGTAAGTACATGTAGTTGGTTTATCTTCTGTAACTACTACATCGTGAGCTAAACCATCTGTACCAAAGTGATACATATTGTATTGGTCATTAGGATCAGCAACCCAACCAGTTTGGAATTTACCATTTATGAAATACATCTTCTTGCCAGTTTTTTCATCTTTTACAAATCCTGTGTAGTTACCTAATTCTTTAGCATTTCCACATTTATCACAAGTTAAATATTCACCATCATATACGTAATCGTGACCATCTTTGTCACATTCTTCAGATGATTTTGCCTTAGTATAGCTATCTATAACAGATCCATCTACATCATGAGTAGTAACTGTCATCTTATCTTCTGTAGTTGATACAGTTATATAGATACCATTGAAATCTTGAGTTGCCATTGCAAAATGGAAATCAGGATTATTAGCTATACCATATGATTTTTCACCTGTAGAACCACAGATATAATAAA
>NZ_JALEXO010000169.1 GCF_022780145.1 Intestinibacter sp. | reverse complement strand
AGCCCACTTCAAGATAAGATTTCCCACCGCAAGGTTAAGATCCCAGGAAGACTACCTGGTTGATAGGTCAGAGGTGTAAGTGCAGTAATGTATTTAGCTTACTGATACTAATAGATCGAGGACTTGACCAAATGAATAATGACATTCATTAAATGTTTTCAGTTTTGAGAGTATTAAATTTATATATATTTAGTACAATAAAGATTATGTGGTTATTATAGCAAAGAGGATACACCTGTTCCCATTCCGAACACAGAAGTTAAGCTCTTTAGCGCTGATGGTACTTGGTGGGTGACCGCCTGGGAGAGTAAGACGTAGCCACGTAATCTTTTTTTTATGTAATTATCATATATCTTTTCTTTTACAATTTTATTTTTATCACATTTATTTTCTATTTATATTTTTTCAATATTTACAATAATATTTTATTTCAGCAGGATTATATTAAAATAATCGCTAAAAAAATTTGTAGTATTCTTGTAAAATGATATAATCATTTTGAGAGGTATTGTTGAAATTTTTATATAGATGTTTGTATCGATGTTATTTTAGTAATAAAGAATTTATAATTTGCTATAGGTTAAGGTGTTGAGTAGGGAAATCTTAAGATATGGAGGAGTAATATGAATATAGGAGTTGTAGGGGTAAATCACAATTTGGCTCCGATAAATATTAGAGAAGCGGTATCTTTTACAGATACTAAAAAAATTGAAGCTATAAATATACTACTAGATAGAGATATAAATGAAGTAGTTATTCTTTCTACATGTAACAGAAGTGAAATATATATACATGCAGAAAATATAGAAGAAAAAGTCGATGAATTAGTAAATTTCTATAGTGAATATTTTGGAGTTAAAGATATAGACAAATATTTATTTAAAAAGACGAATTTAGACGCAATTAAACATTTATTTGATGTTACAGCAGGCTTAGATTCTATTGTACTAGGAGAGGATCAAATTCTTGGGCAGGTAAGAGATGCTCATGAATTTTCAATGAAACTAGGTGGAACTAAAAAAGTTTTCAACAAATTATTTAGAGATGCAGTTACTACATCTAAAGAAATAAAAACAATAACAAAAATATCACAGCAACCTCTTTCAATTAGTTATATAGGCGTAAAATTACTTAAAGAAAAAATAGGAAGTTTAGAGGGAAAAAATGTTTTAATCATAGGATTAGGAAAGATGAATTTACTCACATTAAATCATCTAGAAGAGGAAAAAACGAATAAAATTTACATAGCTAATAGAAACATTGAAAAAATAAAAGAAATAGAGAGTAAATTTGATAATATAATTCCGATTAAATACAGTGATAGACATAAAATATTAGAAGAAGAATCTATAGATATAGTAGTTAGTGCGACATCTTCACCACATTTAGTAATAAAATACGATGAAATGCCTAAATTGGATAAAAAGATATACATAATGGATATTGCGCTACCTAGAGATGTAGACACAAGATTAAAAGAGCTTGATTATGTTGAATTATACGATATCGATGATTTAAAAGAAATTCAAGATAAAAACGATATAAAGAGAAATGAGTTAGCTCAAAAGGCAGAAAAGATTATAGATGAAAAAATAGATGAGTTTTTAGAATGGCTAGATTTAACTTTTATGGATCCGACAATACAATCATTGAACTGTAAATGTAAAGAAATAAAGGACGATACTTTGGAGTATATTTTTAGAAAAATAGATTTAAATCAGCATGAAAAGAAAATCATTGATAAAATGGTAGGTTCTGCATTAAAAAGAGTAATTAGAGAGCCTATTATGAATTTAAAACAAGTAAAAAACAAAGGTCAAAGAGAAGAATATATAAAGGTTATTGAAGATTTATTTGAAATATAAATTTATGGAGGATATTAAAGTATGAAACACACTAAATCAGAACAATTATTCAAAGAGGCAGAAAAATACATTCCAGGTGGGGTTAACAGTCCAGTTAGAGCATTTAAATCTGTGGGATTAACACCAATATTTGCAGATAAAGCTCATGGAGATAGATTGACAGACGTAGATGGAAATGAATATATAGATTATATCTGCTCATGGGGACCTCTTATGTTAGGACATAGTCCAGAGTTTATGTCAGAAGGACTAGAAGAAATGGCAAAAAGAGGAACAAGTTATGGTGTTGCTACAGAAATAGAAATAGAAGTTGCGAAAATAATAGTTGATGCATATCCAGCAATAGACCAAGTGCGTATGGTAAACTCAGGAACAGAAGCTACTATGAGTGCTTTAAGAGTAGCTAGAGGATATACTAACAGAAATAAAATACTTAAATTCGAAGGTTGCTACCATGGACATTCTGATGGATTATTAGTTCAATCAGGTTCAGGAACTATAACTTTTGGTGTGCCAACAAGCCCAGGGGTACCTCAAGATATCGTAAAAAACACTTTAGTATGCAGATACAATGATATAGAAGATGTAAAAAGAGTTTTTGAAGAACAAGGCGACGATATAGCAGCAGTAATAGTAGAAACTGTATCAGGAAATATGGGTGTTGTTCCAGGAACTCAAGAATTTATGCAATTCTTAAGAGATATCTGTACAGAATACAAGACTGTTTTAATATTTGATGAAGTTATAACTGGATTCAGATTAGCTTATAATAGTTCTATCGGATATTTTGGAATTGAACCAGATATGGTATGCTTTGGTAAGATAATAGGTGCAGGTATGCCAGTTGGTGCGTACGGAGCTAAAAAAGAAATAATGTCATGCGTATCTCCAGTAGGTCCTGTATATCAAGCAGGTACATTATCAGGAAACCCACTTGCAATGTTTTTAGGAAAGAAAAATCTAGAAACATTGAGAGATAATCCACAAATATATACTGAATTAGACAGAAAAGGTAAGATGCTACAAGAAGGTATAGAAGACAACCTTAAAAAATTAGGATTAAACTATACTGTAAATAGAGCAGGTTCATTAGTATGCTTATTCTTCACATCAGGCCCAGTTAAAAACTTCGATGATGCATCTAAATCTGACATAGAAAAATTCAATTTATACTTTAAAGAAATGTTAGACAGAGGAATATTAATTGCTCCAAGTCAATATGAAGCTATGTTCTTATCTTATGCTCATACAGATGAAGATATAGAATACACTATAAAATGCAACTATGAAGCATTAAAAGCTAGTCATAATTTATAAGATGAGATAAATTACGAAATTCTGACAAAATTAGTAGAAAATTGGCAAATTAATTTATATAATTTATAATAGATGTTTTTTAAAGTTAGGAGGAACGTGAAGAATGAGTTTAATTGAAAGTATATGCAAAAATATATATCCTTTAGATGCTCGTTTTATGGAACAAGCAAAGGCTAGACAAGACAGATTAATAAAACCAGAAGGAAGTCTAGGAAAATTAGAAGATATAAGTATACAATTAGCAGGTATATATGGAAGTAAATATTTTGATACTACAAAAAAGATAATATTATCTTTTGCCTGTGATCATGGGGTATACGAAGAAGGTGTAGCACCTCACCCACAAAATATAACAATCTTACAATCTAAAAATTTCCCAAAAAGAATAAATGGTGTAGGAACAATTTCTAAATTCGTAGGTGCTGATGTTCAATTAATAGATGTCGGTATCAACAGCGATGAAAAAATTGAAGGAGTAATCGATTGCAAAATAAGAAAGAGTACTTCTAATATGGCTAAAGGTCCTGCAATGACAAGACAAGAAGCTATAAGATCAATTGAAATAGGAATAGAAACTTGTGAAAAATACATACAAGATGATTATAAAGTAATCGGTATAGGAGAAATGGGTATAGCAAATACTACTCCATCTACAGCTATAATATCTGTAATCGCTGGATGTGATCCTGAAGAAATAACAGGTATGGGAGCTGGACTTAAAACAGAATTAATAGCTCATAAAGCTGAAGTAATAAGAAAATCAATAGAAATAAATCAACCAAATCCTACTGATGGAATAGATATATTACAAAAAGTCGGTGGATTTGAAATAGGTGCTATGGCTGGTGTTATATTAGGATGTAGCGCAAATAGAGTACCAGTTGTTTTAGATGGATATATATCTTATGCAGCCGCTTTAATAGCTTACAATATAAATCCAAGATGTAAAGAATACATGATAGCATCTCACTTATCAGCAGAACCAGGTGCTAAAAAAGCCTTAGATTTATTAGGATTAGATCCATTCTTAAATATGGATATGAGACTTGGTGAAGGTAGTGGTGCTGCTTTAGCATTTAATATGATAGAAGCTTCAAACTTTGTTTATAAAAATATGCTAACTTTTGACGAAGTTGATATGGGAATGTAAGCAATAATTAAGGAGAAAAATATGAGCAAAATTATTTTAGTCACAGGTGGTGCTAGATCAGGAAAAAGCGGTTTTGCAGAATCTTTGTGCAAGGCGAGAAATAATAGTACTGCTTATATTGCAACATCAGTAGCCTTTGACGACGAAATGAAGGAAAGAGTTAGAAAGCATCAAGAGAGTAGACCTCAAGAATGGCAAACATATGAAATATACAAAGACATATATACTATAATCGATGAAATAAGCCAAAAACACAGTACAGTAATACTAGATTGTATAACATTATTAGTAAACAATTTAATGTTTGTAGATGGTATAGACATAGATAATGCTACAGAGCAAGAGATAAATGAGCTAGAAGAATACATAAAGGATCAAGTCAGAAAAATGATAGAAGAAGTTAAAAAGACTGATTTATACTTTGTCATGGTTACTAATGAAATCGGATTAGGTGTAGTTCCTAGCTATAAATTAGGTAGAGTTTACTGCGATTTTGTAGGAAGAATAAACCAAATGCTTGGACAATTGAGCGATGAAGTTTATTTCACAGTTTGTGGAATTCCTACAAAGATAAAGGGGTAAGAATATGAATAGATTTATTTCAATACTACAATTTTTGACTAGGATACCTATAAGGATAGAAACTGGATTTGACGAAGAATTTCATAAATCAATAGTATATTTTCCACTAGTAGGCTTTGTTATAGGCTTAATAACATATGTTTTTGGTTGGCTTTCATTAGCTATATTTGATCCATTTGTAAGTGCTATAGTAATCACACTTATAGAAGTTTTAACTACGGGAGGACTTCATATAGATGGATTAGGTGATACGTTTGATGCTCTATATAGCAATAGAGACAAGGAAAGAATTTTAGAGATAATGAAGGATTCTAGATTAGGAACAAATTCTCTTCTTGCTATAATGTTTTTAATATTATTAAAAATAGGCTTTATAAATTGCTTAATACAAAATGATTTATTATGGATAGTTATATTCATGCCAGTTGTAGCGAGAATTGGAGCCGTGATTATGACATACAAGACAGTAACTCCAAGAGCAAAGGGTATGGGAAATTTATTTATAGGAAAAGGTACTATGAATATGATTATAACTTCTGTAGCGTATTCATCTGCATTAATTATATTGTTTGCAAAATTAATTTTTTTACAGCGAAATATAATAATTATGGTGGCTTTGAGCTCAATTTTATTTATAATAGTATTTGCACTGTTGTTTAAAAATCATGTATATAAAAAAATCGACGGTATAACAGGTGATATTTTAGGATGTACAATAGAGCTTGGAGAAGTATTTTATTTGATATATACTTATCTACTAATATCAATGATTTAATATTATAGGGAGACATCGATATGAAAAAATTAATTTTAGTACGTCATGTAGTTACTGATGATAATGAACTTGCAAAATTATCTGGACATATAGATAGTAAGGTCAGTAAACAAGGAAAAATACAAATAGACAAAATTACCGACTATTTAAAGAATGAAAAAATAGACAAAATTTATACTACTACATCTAGTAGAACAAAAGAGACAGTTAAGTATTTAGCTGAAAGAAATAAAATAGATATACAAGAAAGTAAAGCTTTGAAAGAAATCAATTTTGGGGATTTCGAAGGAAAAGACTTCAATGAAATACAAAAAAATTACCCTGATGAATTTAATAAAATGATAGATGAAGGATATGAATATAAATATCCAAACGGCGAAAGTTTAATTGAATGTTATGATAGAGTATCTAAGGAGATAAAATTAATATTGGAAGATGCTCAAAATAATAGTACAATATTAGTATGTTCCCATGCAGGAACTATAAGAAATATTTTAACTTGTCTAATTTCAGATACATTTGAATATCACTGGAATTTTAAAATCGATAATGCTTCTGTGAGTATTGTAGAAGTAGATAATGGATTTGCAGTGATCGATAAGTTGAACGATACGAGTTTTTTAAAATAGAATATTAGATTGATTTATTTTAGGGAAAAGGTAAAAGCCTTACAGCCCCCGCTACTGTGAAACGGACGAAACTATAAAAACCACTGTTTGAAAAAATGGGAAGGGATAGGAGTAGGATGAAGTCAAGTCAGGATACCTAGGTAGATTGATTAATAAGAGTTAAAATCTCGGGGTGAAGATTTTGTTTGATAAATACGAAAAATCCTAGCCTTTTTGCTAGGATTTTTTGTTTACAATTTTTTACATTAAAATAAAGTAAATAATAATTTGAGTAAAAATAATAGCACTCAGAAAAGGGGATAAAGTGATGAGTAAGAAAATAATGTTTCAAGGAACAGCATCAAACGTTGGAAAAAGCATAATAGTTACTGGATTATGTAGAATACTTAAACAAGATGGATATAATGTTATTCCTTTTAAATCTCAAAATATGGCTCTTAATTCCTTTATAACAAAGGAAGGCTTAGAAATGGGAAGGGCACAAGTATCACAAGCAGAGGCATGTGGACTAGAGCCTATAGCAGATATGAATCCTATACTACTTAAACCATCAGGAAACAATAAAAGTCAAGTTATTGTAAGAGGTAAGGTAGTAGGCGATATGGATTCTCCAGAATACTTCAAATACAAATTACAGCTAATGGATGTATTAGGAGATATATTTAAAGAATTTGAAGATAAATACGATGTCGTAGTTATGGAGGGTGCAGGTAGTGCAGCTGAAATAAACCTAATGGAAAGAGATATTTCTAATATGGGGATGGCTCAAATAGCAAATGCTCCAGTAGTTTTAATTGGAGATATAGACAGAGGTGGAGTATTTGCGTCTATTGTAGGAACTATGGCTTTGCTTAAGGAAGAAGATAGAAAGAGAGTAAAAGGTGTAATAATAAATAAATTTAGAGGAAGAAAAGAGCTTTTAGATTCTGGTGTGAAAATGCTAGAGGATATAATAAAGGTTCCAGTTCTAGGCGTTGTGCCTTATACTGATATAAAAATTGAAGACGAAGACAGCGTAACTACAAGATTTAAGAAGCAAATGGGCGTAAACGACATACATATAGAAATAGTTAGAACTCCACATATGTCTAATTTTACTGATTTCAATATATTTGAAACACAAGAGGATGTAAGCATTAGATATGTTGACTATGGCGAATCTCTAGGCAATCCAGATATAGTTATTATTCCAGGGACTAAGAGTACAGTAGACGATTTGATGTTCTTAAGAAGAAATGGACTTGAAGAACAAATAAAAGAGCTGCATAGAAGAGGAAAATTAGTTGTAGGTATTTGTGGCGGATATCAAATGCTAGGTAAGAAGCTAAAAGATCCATATCATGTAGAAAGTGATTTAGAAGAGGTAGATGGAATAGGACTTATAGATACAGAAACTACTTTTGAGCTTGAAAAGACTACAACTCAAGTAGATGCTATTATAGATAAAAATCTTACAGGATATTTTGCTAACTTAGAAGGCAAGAGAGTTAAAGGTTATGAGATACATATGGGAATTACCGATAGAGGCGACGGCATTAAAAATCTATGTACAATAGTTGAAAAATTAGGAGAAGAAGTAAATTACACAGAAGGAAGTGTGAATTCTGAATGTAATGTCTTTGGAACTTATCTTCATGGAATATTTGACGATATAGATTTTACAAGAACAATTTTAAATAATATAAGAGAGATGAAAGGTTTAGATAGAATAGAAAGTAAGGTCAAATCTTTTAAAGAATTTAAAGATAAAGAATACGATAAATTGGCAGATTTCTTAAGAGAACATTTAGATATAGAAAAAATATACGAAATTATGTCTGAAAACGAAGAAAGTAAATAAAAATAATAGGTGGTAAAAATGAAAAAAATTTTAATTGCAGGAACAAATAGTGGTGTCGGAAAAACTACTATTTCATTGGGGATAATGCAGGCACTTACAAAGAGAAATTTAAAGGTGCAGCCTTTTAAGGTAGGTCCTGACTATATAGATCCTTCTTATCATACTTTTATAACAGGAAGATATTCTAGAAACTTAGATTCATATATGCTTGAGGACGAAAAAATCAAGTATATAGTAAAGGAGGCTTCTAAGGATGCTGATATATCTGTTGTAGAAGGAGTAATGGGATTATACGATGGATACGGAATAGATTTAGACGATTGTACAAGCTCTTATACATCAAAAATATTAAAGGAGCCGGTTATATTAGTTATAAATGCAAAAGCAATGGCAGCTTCTGCAGCAGCTATGGTGTTGGGATATAAGATGCTAGATGAAAATGTAAATATAAAAGGTGTTATAACAAATAATGTAAAAAGTGAAAGTCACTACAAAACTTTAAAAAGCGCCATTGAAAAATATACAGGAATAGAAGTTTTAGGATATTTCCCACCGAACAAAAGCTTCTCACTAGAATCTAGACATTTAGGACTAATCCCAAGTGTAGAGATGGATTCTTTAAAGCAAAAATTTGATAATCTAGCGGATGAAATAGAAAAGTATATAGATGTAGATAGAATAATAGAATTATCAGAAACAGAAGAAATAGAAAGCAATTTTAACTTAGATAAATTTGTAGATGAGCATAAAGTAGAAAATAAATCTATAGCAATTGCCTTTGATAAAGCATTTAATTTCTACTATAGAGAAAACATAGAGCTATTAGAAAAACTAGGATTAGAAATTAAATACTTTAGTCCAATGGAGGACAAAAAAGTACCTAATGCAGATTATATTTACATAGGTGGAGGCTTCCCAGAAATATTTGCAAAGGAACTTCACGACAACAAATCTATGAAAGAGTCTATATTAGAAGCTCACAAAAATAATATTCCAATATATGCAGAATGTGGAGGATTGATGTATCTAGGTGAAAAGTTAGAGGATCAAAACAAAGAATTATTTGATATGGTAGGAATATTTAAAGGAACAAGCAAGATGACATCATCACTTAAGAGATTTGGATATTGCAATGGAAAGGCAAAGGTAGATACAGTTCTAGCTAAAAAAGGTCAAGTTATAAAAGGTCATGAGTTTCACCATTCAATATTTGAAAGCGAAGAGCCTTGTGCCTATGAAATGACAAAGGAAAAAAACGGAATAGTCACTGATACATGGGATGGTGGGTATAGTATAGGAAATACTCTAGCGACTTATTTACATACACATTTTTACAATAATTTAGATTGTATAGCAAACTTTTTAGAAAAGGGAAATAAATAAAATGAGACTTTTATCATTATATATAGGATACATTATAGATTTAATTATAGGAGACCCTTATTCATTTCCTCATCCAGTTAAATACATAGGAAAATTAATAAAGGTTGTAGAAAATTTCGTAAGAAAAACAGCAAAGACAGATAAAGGTTTAAAGATAGGCGGGTTTTTCTTGTGGTTCGTAACTGTTGGAACAACTTTTGCAGTAACCTATTTAGTTATGAGGTTGGCAAGATTTAATACAGTAGTTTATGTTATAATAAATTCGATTGTGATTTATACGACTTTGGCTACTAAATGCTTAAAGGATGAAGCTAAAAAGATTTACGAGGTTCTAAAAACAGGTGATCTTCAAAAATCTAGAACTCAATTATCTTACATAGTAGGTAGAGATACAGCTAATTTAGACGAAAAAGAAATAATAAGGGCAACAGTAGAAACAGTTGCAGAAAATACTGTAGATGGATTAATTGCACCATTATTTTATGCCTTCATAGGTGGAGCACCACTTGCTATGGCATACAAAGCGATTAATACATTGGATTCAAGTGTAGGATATAAAAATGAAAAATATCTTCATATAGGCTTTGCTTCAGCAAAAATTGACGATATAGCAAATTATATTCCTTCTAGAATAGCGGTTATTTTATTTACTATAGGAAATTTCTTCTTAAGAAATGATTATAAAAATTGTTTCAAGATAGCTATCAGAGATAGAAAAAATCACAAAAGTCCTAACTGTGCTTTTTCAGAAGGTGCAGTAGCAGGAGCGCTTGGAATCCAATTAGGTGGTACAAATGTTTATTTTGGAGAGGTAGTTTATAAGCCAACTATTGGAGATAAAACTAGAGAAATAGAAGTAGAAGATATAGCTAGAACAAATAAAATTCTATATGCTACATCTTTGACATCTATGTTAGTATTTACATTATTTTACATATTAATATATATGATTATTATGTAATTACTTGTTATGAGGAGGATTCGTATGAAGGATTTAGGTCATGGAGCTAATGTCGACAATATGGCTAAGCAGTTTGGAAAGGACGAAAAGGACATAATCGATTTTAGTTCAAATGTAAATCCACATATAATTTCCAATTTAGGAAAATATGTTTTGGAAGGGTTAGAAAAAAGTAGAAGTTATCCAGATATAAATTATACTAATTTGAGAAATAACATTTCTGAATATATAAATGTAGATAGCGAGCTGATAATTCCAGGCAATGGAGCTACAGAGATTATATATCTGCTTATGAAGAGTATAAAAAAGAGAATTGCGATTTTAAATCCTACTTTTTCTGAATACGGTAGAGGGGCTAAATTAAATAATTTAGAAGTAGTAGACTTTCATTTAAAGGAAGAAAATAATTTTAGCATTGATTTAGATGAGATACAAAATAATATGAACAGGTTTGATAGTTTATTTGTCTGCAATCCCAACAATCCAAATGGGAAGGTTAAGGATCTAAATGAATTATTAGACTTGATGATCGAAAACGATAAGCTTTTAATTGTGGATGAAACTTTTATGGAGTTTGTAGGGGAAGAGGAGAAATACAGTTTAATAGGTAGAATAAATCAAACAGAAAATTTATTTATTTTAAAGGCTGTGACTAAGTTCTTTGGAATGCCAGGTCTTAGATTAGGATACGGTGTTACTAGCAACACGCAAATTATAAAAAATATATATGAATATAAAGAGCCTTGGACTATAAACTCATTTGCAGAAAATTTATCTAATTACTTATTCAAGGATAAGGATTATATATCTAGTAGCAAGGAATACTATGTAAATGAAAGAAAATTTATGTTACAAGAGTTAAGAAACATACCGAAATTAAAAGTTTACGATACAGATACAAATTTTGTTCTTATAAAATTAGAAGATGGTGAGTCAAATTCACTAAAGCTAGAGCTTTTTGAGAAGTACAACATACTTATAAGAGATGCTTCGAATTTTATTGGTCTTGATAAGGGCTACTTCAGAGTGGCTATAAAAGGTCACGAGGATAATAAAATTTTAATAGAAGCATTGAGAAAAACACTGGGATAATCGTATGAAATTTTACGGAGTATGTCCAGCGTCTTGTGGCGAGTTTGTACAGGGAGTTTTAGATAATGAAGAGTATTTATCATCATATGCGATTAATTTATTTTCAGTGGCAACTTTAGAAGAAGGTAAGGAAGTTATCCACACAGGACCTAGAAAATCGAGACGAGCTATGGAGCTTGTATTTGAAAAATTCAATATACCTGTGGAGGAAAGTAAAAAAATATCACTAAATATAAACAGTCAAATACCTGTAGGAAAGGGAATGGCGAGTTCCACTGCAGATATTGGAGCTACAATAAAAGCGACATTATCTATGTTAGGTAAGAGCTTGACTGGCGAGGAAATTTCAAAATTGGCAGTAAAAATAGAAGCTACGGATTCGTTGTTGTTGAATAGACACAGCATATTTAATCCGCTTACAGCAGATATAAAAAAATATATGGGTGGTATTGATAATGCTAAAGTAGTTATATTGGAGCCAGATGATATTTTAGATACAAAGTCGATTAGAATGACTCCAAATTACAGAATGTATAAGATGCAAAACAAAGAAATAATCAAAGAATCTTTTTCACTATTAGATGAGGGTTTGGCGAGAAATAATCTGAGTTTAGTTGGAAAAGCTTGCACATACAGCAGTTTGGCAAATGAAAATATACATAAAAAGCCATTTCTAAAGGAAATTATAGAAATTTCCGATAAATTTGGATGTTATGGGGTAAATATTGCTCATAGTGGTACAGTTATTGGAATTTTGATGGATAAGGAAATGGATGATAAGAGAGTAATTCAATATTTGAGAGACATTCAAATATCAAAATACTACAAAAAAATATACACATCAGATATTATTGATGGAAAAGTTAGGGAGGAAGTAGAATGGAATATATTAAAGACCCAAAAATGATAGAAACTAGAAGTTTTGAAATAATTCAAGGAATAATAGACGATATTAGACCAGGATACAAATTTAAAAATGAAATAGAAGAAAAAATAATCAAAAGATGTATCCACACAAGTGCAGATTTCGAATACTTAGACATATTAAAAATATCAGAAACTGCTGTGGATAAAATAATAGATGCATTAAAAAATAAATGCACAATATACACAGATACTAACATGGCTTTAAGTGGAATCAATAAAACTAGATTAAATGCATTAGGCTGTGAATATAAATGTCTAGTTGCAGATGAAAGAACTAAAGAACTAGCCAAAGAAAAGGGAATAACTCGTTCTATGGCAGCAGTTGAATTAGCTATGAAGGATGAAGGCAGAAAAATATTCGTTCTTGGAAATGCACCAACAGCTTTATACAAGGTTATAGAAATGTTCAATGCTGGATGTAGTGTAGATGCAGTAGTAGGTGTTCCAGTTGGATTTGTCGGTGCTGCTGAATCAAAATATGCACTAGAACAAACAGAAATACCTTATATAGTATCAGAAGGCAGAAAAGGTGGTAGTAACCTAGCTGCTGCAATAGTTAATGCCATATTATATACAATGTAGGTAGTACTATGGAAGAATATGTATATATAGACGGAAAAAAATACAGAAGAGGATATACAACGGGATCTTGTGCCGCTGCAGCATCAAAGGCTGCAACTTATATGCTAGTTACTCAAAAAAAATTAGAGTCAGTTAACATAGATACACCAAAGGGAATCTATTTGACACTAAAGCCTGAAAATATAGAAATAAACAAAGACTATGCTATTTGTTCCATAAAAAAAGACGGTGGAGACGATATCGATGCAACTCATACTATGGATATTTTTGCAAAGGCTGAGATGATAGACAGAGTCAATGAAGGTGAAGATATTTATGTTACAGGAGGCATAGGAGTAGGTACAGTCACTAAAAAGGGATTAAAGGTTGAGGTTGGAAAATCAGCTATCAATCCAGTACCTATGAGCATGATAAAAACAGAAATCCACAAGGTTTTGGGGACAGATTTAAATACATATATAGACAAAACAAAAACACTAAAAATTACTATATACGCACCACAAGGAGTTGAAATTGCTAAAAAGACCTTCAATCCTAGACTTGGAATAGTCGGAGGAATATCTATCTTAGGGACTTCAGGAATAGTTGAACCTATGAGTGATGAAGGTTGGAAAAAATCTCTATCTTTAGAGCTTGAGATGAAAAGAGAACAGGGCTTGGACAAAATTATACTAGTTCCAGGAAATCATGGAGAAGAATTCGTCCAAAATGAGCTCGGTTTAGATATTAAATATGTAGTCAGAATGAGTAATTTTGTAGGCTATATGCTTATGGAAGCAAAGCGTCTAGGATATAAAAAGTTACTTTTAGCTGGGCATATCGGCAAATTTATAAAAGTTGCCGCTGGTATATTTCAAACTCATAGCAAAGTCGCTGATGCTAGAAATGAAATTATGATTGCTAATTTGGCACTTATGGGAGCACCAGTTGAATTTTTAAAACAAATAAACGAATGTGTGACAGCAGAAGGAGCAGTTGAGATAATAGATAAGAGCGAATACACAGGTGTCTACGAGATTTTATGCAACAAATGCAGAGATAGAGTAAAACAACATCTAGGTGATGACGATATAGAAGTAGGTGTGTATATGTTTAGAATGGACAAATCCTATCTAGGAAAATCAGACAATGCAGATTCTATAGTGGAGGTATTCAAATGATTAATATCATAGGTTTAGGACCTGGAAATACAGATTATATTACTAAATTAGGTGAAAAATTAATCTATTCATCTGATGTAGTAATCGGAGGAAGAAGAAACCTTGAGTCTATAAGTGATTTCAAGGGAGAAAAAATAGTTTTATCTACAAATTTAAAAGAAATACTAGAATATATACAAAACAACCTAGACAAAAATATTTCTGTTATAGCATCTGGAGATCCTTCTATATATGGAATTGGAAAATATCTTTCAAAAAATATAGAACATAAACACTTAAATATAGTTTCTGGTATAAGTTCACTTCAATATATATTTTCAAGAATATTTGTCGACATGAACGATGTATATATTACAAGTAGCCACGGCAAAGTACCAGACTTTGATTATATACTTTCTCATAAGAAGGTTTGTATGGTTACTGACAGCAAAATAGGTCCTCACGAGATAAGCAGAGAAATACAAAAGAGAAATTTAAATAAGACTATAGTAGTAGGCGAAAACCTATCTTATGAGGATGAAAAAATAACAATAGGAAAGCCAGAGGATATATTGGCAGTTGAAAAATTTGATATGAATGTAGTGGTGATATTAGATGAGGAATAGAGATTTTATAACAGGAAAAGTCCCTATAACGAAAGAAGAAGTTAGAGCTATATCTATAAATAAATTAGATTTATTAAATGCTAAGACTTTTATAGATGTAGGTGCGGGGACTGGTAGTATATCTATTGAAGCTGGATACCATTATCCAAAATTAAGAGTTATAGCTATTGAGCGCAACGACGATGCGCTTGATTTAGTAAATCAAAACATAGAAAATTTTAATCTAACAAATGTAGAGGTTGTAAAGGCTTATGCACCTGTGGATTTAGATTTAGATACACAAGTAGATGCAATTTTCCTTGGAGGAACAGGAAAGAAGCTAGAAGAAATTGTCGACTGGTCTAAGGAATTACTAGCTCCAGGAGGAAGACTTGTAGCTAACTTTATAATAATAGATACATTTTATGAAATGCTGAGATTAGTAAGAGAAAAAGGGTTTAAAAACGTAGATGTAACAGTTTTAAACGTTTCAAAGCTTGAAAAATTAGGACCAGGGGAATATTTCAAACCTCATAATCCAATATATATAATATCATGTGAAAAAGGAGTAGAATAGGACAATGAATACTAACGTTAATAAAGTACATTTTGTAGGGGCAGGCCCTGGGGACAAAGAATTAATAACATTAAAAGGATATAAATTACTAAGCAATGCAGATGTTGTAATATATGCAGGCTCATTAGTAAATCCAGAGCTTCTTGAATATTGTAAAGAAGGTTGTGAAATACATGACAGTGCTTACATGACATTAGAAGAAATAATAGATGTTATGGAAAAAGGGATTAAAGCAGGAAAATCTGTTGTAAGATTACAAACAGGTGACTTCTCTATATACGGTTCAATCAGAGAACAAGTTGAAGATTTAGCAAAATTAGATATAGATTACGACTGCACACCAGGAGTAAGCTCTTTCTTAGGTGCATCATCAGCTCTAGGAGTAGAATACACAGTTCCAGAAGTGTCTCAAAGTGTTGTTATAACTAGAATGGAAGGTAGAACTCCAGTACCAGAAAAGGACTCTATAGAATCTTTTGCTAAGCATCAAACTTCAATGGTAATATTCTTATCAGTTCAAGAAATTGAAAAGGTTGTAGAAAAATTAATAGCTGGTGGATATCCAAAAACTACTCCAATAGCAGTAATATACAAAGCTACTTGGCCAGATGAAAAAGTAGTAAAAGGAACTTTAGAAGATATAGCAGTTAAAGTTAAAGAAAATGGAATTAAGAAAACAGCATTGATAATGGTAGGAGAATTTCTAGGAACTACATATAATAATTCAAAATTATATGACAAGGACTTCAAACATGAATACAGAAAATAATAAAATTGCTATTATTTGCATAACTCAAAATGGAAAAAATTTAGCTTTAAAATTGCAAAGAGAGTTAAATGAAGGTCAGATTTATTTTGTTAAAAAGAAGAGCGAAGATGAGTTACAGGAGTCTAGTAAAGGCGTAATTAGAATATATGAGAAGCTAAAAGATTTTGTTCCAACAATATTTAATAAATACAGATATATAGTATTTATTATGGCGACAGGAATCGTAGTTAGAACAATCGCTCCTTTGATACAAAGTAAATTCGAAGATCCAGCTGTAATAGTGACAGACGAGAGAGGAACTAATGTAATAAGCTTACTAAGTGGCCATATGGGTGGAGCAAATGAAATGACTTTATACATAAGCCATTTAATCGGCGCCAACCCAGTTATAACTACAGCTACAGATGTAAACAACAAATCTTCATTAGATATGATGGCAAAAAAACTAAATGGATATATAGAAAACTTTAGAGACAATGTATTAAAAGTAAATTCCATGATAGTAAATAACAAGCCAGTGGGATTATTCCTAGATGGAGATTACGATGTCGATACAAGAGGATTTAAACTTTTGAAACGCCAAGATGTAGATACAATAGAAAATATAGAAACTATAGTTGTAGTAAGCGATAAAGAAAATCTAAATTTCAAAAACGAAAACATAATAAAATTAGTTCCAAAAGATATCGTACTAGGTGTAGGATGTAAACGAAACATCGACAGCACACATATGAGAAATTCTCTAAAAGAGTTTTTACATACGAATAACATAGATATAAATGCTATAAAAGCTATAGGTAGCATAGATGTAAAAAAAGACGAACAAGCAATAATCGAGCTTGCAAAATATTTAAATGTACCATTTAATACCTTCACTGTAGAAGAAATTTCAAAAGTCGACCATTTATACGGAAAATCAGAATGGGTGAAAAAGAACGTCGGTGTGTACTCAGTGGCAGAACCATGTGCACATTTACTTAGTGAAGGTAATATGATTATTGAAAAACAAAAATATACTGGAATAACATTTTCGGCAGGGAGAGTGAACAAATGATATACGTTATAGGAATAGGACCTGGAAGTAGAGATTTAATGACACAGGAAGCAATAGCAGCAATGGAAGACGCAGAAGTAATAGTTGGCTATAAAACATATATAAAATTGGTTGAAGATTTTATAAAAGACAAAGAAGTAGTTCAAAATGGAATGAGAAAAGAAGTAGACAGATGCCAAGATGCTATCGACATAGCTAAAACTGGCAAAAAAGTCGCTGTAATAAGTAGTGGAGATGCTGGAATCTATGGAATGGCAGGTCTTATACTTGAATTAATAACTAAACAAAATTTAGATATACCAGTTAAAGTGGTACCAGGGGTTACTGCTAGTATAGGAGCAGCTGCTGTATTAGGAGCACCTATAATGCACGACTTCTGTCATATAAGTCTAAGTGATTTAATGACACCATGGGAAGTTATAGAAAAGAGACTTAGATTAGCTGCAGAAGCTGATTTTGTAATCTGTCTATACAACCCAAGAAGTAAAGGTAGAAGCGAACATCTAGCAAAAGCATTTAAAATAATGGGAGAATTCAAAGACGGTTCAACTCCTGTAGGAATAGTAAAAGACGTAGGAAGAGCAGATCAAGAAAAATTCATATGCACTTTCGATACAATGGATTTTGAAAGAGTTGATATGACTACTATGGTTATAATAGGAAACAAATCTACATACGTAAAAGACGATTTAATGATAACTCCTAGAGGATATACTGTATAGAGGGGATACATATCATGATTTTAGTATTAGGTGGAACATCTGATAGCATAAATATTTGCAATAAATTAAACGACATGAATTTAGAGTATATAGTCTCAGTTACAACAGAGTACGGCAGAGATATTGCAAAAAAAGCTACAGACAATGTATTTTTAGGAAAGCTTACAATAGAAGATATGGTATCTTTAATAGAAGAAAAGAACATAACTCAAATAATAGATGCAACACATCCTTATGCGACTGTTGTATCTAGTAATGCGATAGAATGTTCTAAGATATCAAATGTAGATTATGTGAGATTCGAGAGAGAATCTCTTATAAAGCAAATAGACTACGAAAATAAATATATAGTTGAAAATATAGAAGAAGCTTGCAAAATTGCAAGTGAAAAAGGCAATAACATATTTATCGGAACAGGAAGCAAGAATTTAGACAAATATATAGAGCTATTAAAAGGCAAAAATTTAATAGCGAGAGTGTTGCCAACAAGTGAAGTTCTTACAAGCTGTGAAGAACTAGGGCTTAATGCCGATAATATCATCGCTATGAAGGGACCTTTTTCTGAAGAGATGAATATTGCTACTTATAAACAGTACAATATAGATTTATTGATTACAAAGGAAAGTGGAGTAGCAGGAGGGTTTTTAGAAAAGGTAAACGCATGTAAAGCCTTAAATATACCAGTTGTAATAATATCTAGAAAGCAAATAGATTATCCAAGGGTTATAAATAAAATAGAAGATATAGAAAAAGTAATATAGTTTTATGGCGATATTTAATTTTCAAATTCGAGGAGAAATTAGTATTAAGGAGAAATTAAAAATGAAAAAAGCAGTATTAGTAGTAAGTTTTGGTACAAGCTACCATGAAACTAGAAAAAAAACAATAGAGGTTTGTGAGAGAAAAATAAGCGAAAAATTAGAAGAATACGATTTTTATAGAGCATTTACTTCTAATATGATAATAAATAAATTAAAGAAAAGAGATAATATGTTCATAGATAATCCAGTTGAAGCTCTACAAAAATTAGCTGATGCAGGATATGAAGAGGTTGTAGTTCAAACTCTACATATAATCTGTGGTGAAGAATACAACAAATTAAAGGAACAAGTTGAAAGCTTTAAGCCTAAATTCAAAAAAATAGCTTTAGGAAGACCGCTTCTAACTACAATAGACGATTATAGAGAAACTGTTGACGCTGTAAAAAAACAATTAGATATAATCCAACCAGACGAAGCAGTAGTATTTATGGGTCATGGAACTACACATGAAAGCCATTCAGCTTATCCAGCTTTAGAATACATGTTTAGAGATAACGACATGAATGTATATATAGGTACAGTTGAAGGATATCCTGAATTAGAACAAGTAATCAAAAAACTAAAAGCTGACAACATAAAAACTGTAGATGTAATGCCTTTTATGTTAGTTGCAGGAGACCATGCGACTAATGATATGGCGAGTGATGAAGAAGATTCATGGAAGACTATATTAGAAAAGGAAGGCTTTAAAGTAAATATACACCTACAAGGCTTAGGTGAATATCCAGCTATACAAGATAAATTTGTGAGTCATGCATTAGATTGTGCAAAGGAATTAGAAGACTAATTAACATAATAAAAAACATACTATTGGAGGAAATATAATGGCAAAATTTTATGGAATAGGGACTGGACCAGGAGATAGCTCTCTTGTAACAGTTAAAGCAGTAAATACATTTAAAATATTAGATATATTATATACACCAGAACCAAAAAAAGGAACAGATAGCTTAGCACTATCAATAGTAAAAGAATATATACCTGATACCGTTGAAATAAAACAAAGACACTTTCCAATGAATTCAGACAGTGTTGAAAAAATGGCTGCATGGGATCAAGTAGCTGAGGAAATTGTAACAGATGTAAAAGGCGGGAAAAATGTAGGATTTATAACTTTAGGAGATCCTATGATATACAGCACATACGTATATGTAATGGAGAGATTAATAGATGAAATAGAGGTTGAAACTATTCCTGGAATATCTTCATTTTCAAATATAGCATCAAATCAAAACTTCCCACTAGTTATGGATACAGATCCACTTATAGTAATACCATGCACTATGGAAGAAGAAAAAATAGATGAAGCATTACAAAAATATGACTGTATGGTTCTTATGAAGGTGTATAAGAACTTCAAACAAATAATAGAAAAGCTAGAAAAATACAATTTAATAGATAATGCTATTTTAGTAAGTAATTCATCTCAAGATAGAGAAGTAGTTTACAAAGACTTAAGAGATGTTCATCTACAAGAAAAAATATCATATTTTTCTACAATATTAGTAAATAAAAACAACAAAATAAAATAATAATCTTAGAAAAGATTTAAGGAGATATATTGATGAAAATAGTAGTAGGAACTAGAGGTAGTAATTTAGCTCTCATTCAAACTAATTGGGTTGTAGATGAACTAAAAAAGGCAAACCCAGATGTTGAATTTGAGGTAAAAATCATAAAAACTAAAGGCGATTTAATAAAGGATCTACCACTAGATAAAATAGGAGATAAGGGCTTATTCGTAAAAGAAATCGAAAAAAGCCTTTTAAATAAAGAAATAGATATGGCAGTTCACAGTATGAAGGACATGCCATCATACCTTCCAGAGGGGCTTAAATTTGCGAGCTCTCCAAAGAGAGAGGACCCAAGAGATGTCCTTATATTCAAGGAAGGATATAAAAGCATAGAAGATTTACCTAAGGGTGCAAGAATAGGTACAGGAAGTAAAAGAAGAAAATACCAATTACTAAAACATAGACCTGACCTAGAAATCGTACCTATAAGAGGAAACATCGAAACAAGAATAAAGAAAATCGAAACAGAAAATCTTGACGGTGTAGTACTAGCAGCATCAGGATTAAAGAGAGCTGGCTTAGAAGAAAAAATAGATTATTATATACCAACTCACATTATGCTACCTGCTCCTGCACAAGGAATATTAGCTCTTGAAATTAGAGAAAATGACGAAGAAACTGAAAGCATAATAAATTCTATAAAGGACGATATTACAAAGGTTCAAATAGATGCAGAGAGAGGTTTCTTAATAGGTGTAGATGGGAGTTGTCATATACCTATGGGTGCTTACTGTGATATAGATGGAGATAAGATTAAATTGACTGGTCTTTACGGAGATGGAGATGGCAAGAAAATCATAATTCAATCTCAAGAAGGAACTATAGAGGATGCACCAAAAATAGGATACGAATTAGCGAAAAGTGTATTAAAGGAGTTTAGAAAATAATGAAGGGGAAAGTTTACTTAGTGGGAGCAGGACCTGGAGATTATAAATTAATAACATTAAAGGGATTAGAATGTATAAGAAAATCAGATGTTATAGTTTACGACAGACTTGCCAATATAAATTATTTAAAAGAAGCTAAAAAAGGATGTGAGTTTATAAATGTTGGAAAAGCATCAAGCCATCATTTATTGCCACAGGATCAAATAAATAGATTAATAGCAGACAAGGCTTTAGAAGGAAAAATAGTAACAAGACTTAAAGGTGGGGACCCTTATGTTTTTGGTAGAGGTGGAGAAGAAGGAGAACTTCTTCAAGCAGAAGGTATAGATTTTGAAGTAGTACCAGGTGTAACTTCTGCAATAGGTGGTCTTTGCTATGCAGGCATTCCAATAACTCATAGAGATCATGCATCATCATTTCATGTTATAACAGGACATCTAAGAAAAGATGGCAAAGAAAACCCTGAAATAAACTGGAATGCACTTGCAAATATGAAGGGCACGCTTGTATTTTTAATGGGAGTATCAAACCTAAAAAATATAAGCGAAAATCTAATAAGAGAAGGAATGGATAAAGATACTCCAGTTGCTTTTATAAGTTGGGCGACTCGTTACAATCAAAGAGTAGTTACTGCAACTCTTGAAGATGCTTATGAAGTAGCTACTAAAGAACAAGTCAAACCACCAACACTAATAGTAGTTGGAACAGTTGTAAATCTTAGAGAAAAATTAAACTTCTTTGAAAAGAAACCTCTATTTGGTAAAAATATAATGGTGACTAGATCGAGAAGTCAAAATAGTAAATTAGTAGAGAGAATAATGGATTTAGGTGGAAATCCTATAGAAATACCTACAATAAAAATCGAAAAGGTTGAAAATAATACTGAGTTAGAAAATCAAATCAAAAACCTTAAAGACTATACATACTTAGTTTTGACTAGTAAAAATGGAGTTGATATATTCTTTGATAAACTATATGAAATGGGATTAGATTGCAGAGCACTTGCAAATATAAAGGTATGTTCAATAGGTTCAGCAACATCTAAAGCCATAGCTAAAAGAGGTATCAAGGCAGATATCGTGCCATCAAAGGCTGTAGGAGAATCTCTATACGATGAATTAAAAGATATCGTAACTAAAGAAGACAAGATTTTAATACCTAGAGCTAAAAATGCTAGAGATTTCTTAGTGAATAAATTAAACGAAATATCTAATGTAACAGAAGTAATAACATATGAAAGTGTGATGGACGACAGTAAAAAAGATGAAGCTATAAAAGCTTTAGAAGAGGGAAACTTAGATTATATAACATTTGCTAGTTCATCAACTGTGAAAAACTTTATAAATTTAATAGGAGAAGACAATAAACCCAAATTATCTAATACAAAAATAATATCTATAGGAAAGATAACTACAAAAACTATATTAGATAATGGTTTAGAAGTATATAAGGAATCAGAAAAGGCATCCATTGAAAGTATGATAGAAGCTATGTGTAATTAGTATATTAATTTAATAGAAGTAAATAATTTAATGGGAGTGAGATAAAATGATTAGAAGACCAAGAAGACTTAGAGCTACAAAAGCTATAAGAAATTTAGTAAGAGAAACAAAATTACAAAAAGAAGATTTAATTTATCCTCTATTTATAGTAGATGGCGAAAATATAAAGAGAGAGATTCCTTCTATGGAGGGTGTTTACCATTTTTCTGTTGATAAACTAGAAGATGAAATTAAAGAATTAGTTGAACTAGGAATAGAACATGTATTGTTATTCGGTGTTCCTGATGACAGCAAAAAAGATTGTTGTGGTAGTGAAGCATTTAATGATAATGGTGCTGTACAACAAGGTATAAGAAAAATAAAAGAAATCGCACCAGAAATGGATGTAATCTGTGATGTATGCATGTGCGAATACACAAGCCACGGACACTGTGGAATACTTACAGAGGACGGATATGTTGATAACGACAAGACATTAGAATATTTATCAAAAATAGCAGTAAGCTATGCTAAAGCAGGTGCAGATATGGTAGCTCCTTCTGATATGATGGATGGAAGAATAGGTGCACTTAGAAATGCATTAGATGAAAATGGATTTGAAACTGTAGCTATAATGGCTTATAGTGCAAAATACGCATCAGCATTTTATGGACCATTTAGAGATGCTGCAAATTCAGCACCAGCATTCGGTGACAGAAAAACATATCAAATGGATCCAGCAAACTCTAATGAAGCTATGATAGAAGCGGACCTAGACATAGAAGAAGGTGCAGACATAATAATGGTAAAACCAGCGCTTTCTTATTTAGATATAATAAGAAGATTTAAGGATAATTATGATCTACCAATAGCTGCTTATAATGTAAGTGGAGAATATTCTATGCTAAAAGAAGCAGTTAAGAAGGGATTACTAAGTGAAGCTGCTATTTACGAAGCTGTAATGTCTATAAAGAGAGCTGGAGCTACAATCATAATTACTTATTTTGCGAAAGATTTAGCTAAAATGATTGACTAAAAAATAAAATTTTATTTATAAATTTTTTATAAGAAAAAATATAAAAAAATTAATGAAACTCTTCCTAGAAAAAATTTCGAAAAGGAAGAGTTTTTTTACGTAATCGCTTGGAATTACTGAGGTAAGAGCAATAAATTACAAAACAATTGATAATAAAAAATATAAAAAAATTAATTTACTAAAAATTTAAAATAAATTAAAAATACATATATATTGGAAAATTAGAACTTTTTATCTTGTTATGGTAAAAAAAAGGGAAATATTGTATAGTATTTGATAGATATGAATAAGTAATATGTCAAAATAAGGGTCTTGAAAAGGATTTCTTCATATTAAAGGTGTATAAAAATATTCAAGGGGGATTAAAGGAG
>NZ_JALEXO010000160.1 GCF_022780145.1 Intestinibacter sp. | reverse complement strand
AGACTCCTTTATAAAAAAAGAAATAAAATAAAAATACAAAAAAATATAAAAGAAAGTTGACAATTTGATAATTATATCATATTATATAATTATTAAATCTAATTAAAAAAAGGCAATGAATAGGAAGAGTAAATCTAATTCGGTTTACAGAGAGGAAAATTTATAAGCTGGAAGATTTTCTAAATTAGAGGGATTGAAAACTACCTAGGAGCTGTGGTCTGAAGATATGTAAATGTAGCAGTAAGACTCACCGTTAGTCGCGTTAAGACATTGAGTGGATTTTTATCAAATTAGGTGGAACCGCGGGATAATATCTCGTCCTTTTTATTACAAGGGACGAGTTTTTTTATTCAAAAAATAAAATTATATTTTTAAAAGGCAATGAATAGGAAGAGTAAATCTAATTCGGTTTACAGAGAGGAAAATTTATAGCTGGAAGATTTTCTAAATTAGAGGGTTTGAAAACTACCTAGGAGCTGTAGTCTGAAGATATGTAAATGTAGCAGTAAGACTTACCGTTAGTCGCGTTAAAACTTTGAGTGAGTTATTTTAAAAATAACTAAATAGGGTGGAACCGCGATAGACTCGTCCCTTTTGAGGAGAGGAGTCTTTTTTATTATAAAAAATAAATGATAAATATATAAAAATTGCTAGTAGGAGGTAAAAACAAAAATGAAAATAGGAATATTAGGATATGGAACAGTTGCGAGCGGATTAGTAGATATAATTGATAGTAATAAGGATAAAAGAGATATAACTATAGAAGGTATATTAGTCAGAGATGTAGATAAATACTCACATAAAAAGCATGCAGATGTTTTAACTTCAAATATAGACGATATATTTGCCAAGGATATAGATGTAATGGTGGAATTACTAGGGGGCTTACATCCAGCTTATGAATATTTAAAAAAAGCAATAGAAAATAAAATAAACATAGTAACTGCAAATAAAGATATGCTAGCTGAATTCGGGGCAGAATTAGTTAAATTAGCTAAAGAAAACGGAGTATGTATAAAATTTGAAGCTTCAGTTGGAGGTGGTATACCAGTTATAAAACCACTTATAGAATCATTAGAAGGAAATGAAATAAATTCAATATCTGCCATATTAAATGGAACTACTAACTTTATTTTATCAAAAATGTACGATGAAGACTTATCTTATGAACAAGCTTTAAAACAAGCTCAAGAATTAGGATTTGCTGAAGCTAATCCAGAAGCAGATGTAATGGGATATGATGCAGGTAGAAAATTATCAATATTATCTACATTATCATATAACAAGAGAATCTACTGGAAGGATTTTTATCTAGAAGGGATAGATAAAATCGAACATAAAGACATAGAATATGCAAAAAAACTTGGATGCAAAATAAAATTAGTCGGACAAAGTAAATTAAAAGATGGAAAAGTCAATGGATTTGTAAGACCAGTTTTAATAGATAACGACAACATAATGTCTAAAATAGACAATGAGTTTAATATAATAGTTGCAAATGGAGATTTCTTAGGAGATGTATCATTTGTAGGTAAAGGAGCAGGAAAAGACGCTACAGGAAGTGCAGTATACGCAGACGTATTAGATATATACGATAAACGTATAAATAACGTGGATGCATTTATGCAAGAAAAAATATCTGTAGATAAGCTAGTATCAAGTGAATGTAAAGCTCTACTTAGATTCAAAAAACCTCAACAAAAGGAAAAGATAATATCTGTATTAAAGGAAAATTTAATAGATTCTGAAGTGATAGCTCAAGATGATGAATTAGCTGTTATGGTAGATGCTTCTTCTGAATGCGCTATAAACGATAGTCTAAAAGTTATACAAGATAATAATTACTGTGAAGATATGAGTAAAATATTAAAATTGAGCCTGTAAGGATACTTTGCTAAAAGTAGATTTAAAAATAAGTTGTTGTTTGAAAAAGGGAATGTCTTATAAAATGGCACTCCCTTTTTCTTTATAAAAACTTAGAAACGTATTCCTGTAAAAATTTGTATCTAAATCCAAATATATGGATTATAATTAAATATAGATAAAATATTGAAAAGAGGAGGAGAAATATGGAAGTGATAAAAAGCTCAACATTTAAAAATGTTGAAACTGAAAAAATCGTAAAAGAACAAGTATCTTCTATAATAGAAGATATAAAAATAAATAAAGATGAAGCTTTAAAAAAATACAATTTGAAATTCGACAACAACAATAGAGAGGTAATAAGAGTTTCAAAGGAAGAAATCGAAGAAGCCTACAAACAAGTAGACGATAAATTTATCGAAAACTTAAAAATAGCTGCTACAAATATAGAAAACTTCGCAAAAGCACAAAAAGAAAGCTTTGACAATAACTTCGAAAAGGAAATATATCCAGGAGTTATCCTAGGCCAAAAACATATACCAGTTAATTCTTGCTTAGCTTACGTACCAGGTGGAGGATACCCACTATTTTCAACTGCTCTAATGCTTATAATACCAGCAAAGGTTGCAGGAGTTAAAAGAGTTGTAGCTTGCTCTCCAACTATGAAGGATGTAGCAAAGATAAATCCTAAGACATTAGTAGCTATGGATATAGCAGGTGCAGATGAAATCTACGCAACTGGTGGGGTACAAGCAATAGCTGCATTTACATATGGAACAGAAAGCATAAAACCAGTAGATATAATTGTAGGACCAGGAAACAAATACGTAACAGAAGCAAAAAGACAATGCTATGGTACTGTAGGTATAGATTTTGTCGCAGGACCAAGTGAAGTGCTTATAATAGCTGACGAAACAGCAAATTCTACATATATAGCAGCAGATGTGCTTGCACAATGTGAACACGATTTAAACGCAAGAGGAATACTTTTAACAACTAATAGAGAATTTGCAAAAGAAGTACAAAAAAAGGTAGAAAAAATGCTAGAAGTACTACCTACTAAAAATATAGCTAAGCCATCATGGGACAACAACGGTGAAATAATTTTAGTAGATAACTTAAAAGAAGCAGTAAAATTATCAAATGAATATGCTCCAGAACACTTAGAAATAAATATCAAAAACAACGACGAAATAATAGACGAACTTGTAAACTACGGATCACTATTTATAGGTGGATATTCAGCAGAAGTATTTGGAGATTATGTATCAGGAACAAATCATACACTACCTACATTAAAAGCATCTAGATATACAGGTGGAGTTTGGGTAGGTACATTTATAAAAACTTGTACACATCAAGTATTAAATAAAGAAGCCATAAAATCTCTAGCTCCAGTTGCAGTTGAATTAGCTAAAGACGAAGGCTTACATGCCCATGCAAATGCTGCAAGAGTTAGATTAGAGGACAATTAATATTATAAAATATATATTAATTATTAATTAGTATATCACAAAAAAATAATACATTATTAAAATGCCATATAATAGATTATATCTAAAAAAATGGCATTTTTTTATGTTTAAAACAGCATTAATTTAAAATTTAACAATATATTAAACACTATTTTTCGAAAAAAATATAAAAAAGTATTGCATATATAATATATATGATATACAATAAGTGGTGTAAAGATAACTTATGAAATGGGGGATATAAACTTGATAAAAGTAGGAATAAATGGTTTTGGTAGAATAGGAAGAAACGTGCTTAGAATAGCACAAGAAAGATTAAACGATGATATACAAATAGTTGCTATAAATGCTAGAGCAAATGCAGAAACATTAGCACATTTGTTTACATATGATTCTTGCTATGGAATATACAAAGGTGAAGTAGAAGTTAAAGACGAAGAAACTATGTTAATAGATTCTAAAGAAGTAAAAATTCTTAGATATTCAGATCCAGCTGAAATACCATGGGGTGAATTAGGAGTAGATATAGTAATTGAATCTACAGGTAAATTTAGAGACAAGGAAAGCGCTTCTAAACATATAGCTGCTGGAGCTAAAAAGGTTATAATAACTGCACCTGGTAAAGACGAAGATGTTACAATAGTAATGGGTGTTAACGAAGAAAAATACGACAGCGAAAAACACAATATAATTTCAAATGCTTCTTGCACAACTAACTGCTTAGCACCATTTGCAAAAGTACTAGACGAAAAATTCGGTATAGAAGAAGGTTTAATGACTACTATACATGCATATACAAACGATCAACAATTATTAGATAAAACTCACAAGGATTTAAGAAGAGCAAGAGCAGCAGCTGAATCTATGATACCAACAACAACAGGAGCTGCAAAAGCCGTAGCTAAGGTTTTACCTCAATTAGAAGGTAAATTAAACGGATTTTCAGTAAGAGTTCCTACTCCAACTGTTTCTCTAGTAGATTTAGTTTGTACACTTAAGAAAAGTGCTACAATAGAAGAAGTAAACGCTGCATTAAAAGAAGCTGCAGACGGCGAATTAAAAGGAATATTAGGATACTGTGATAAACCACTTGTATCAATTGATTTTAGAGGAGATTCTAGATCTTCTATAATAGATGCATTATCAACTATGGCGATTGGAGATAAAATGTTCAAGGTTGTATCTTGGTACGACAATGAATGGGGTTACTCAACAAGAACTGTAGATTTAGTAAAATATGTTGCAGAAAGATTATAATCTAAATGTATTTTACACTGAATTAGTTAACCATATTTAACCAAATAAAAATAAACCTATTAATACATTGTTTCTACTAATTTATTTTAAGAAGCAATGTTTTTTTTTGCAAAAGTTTGTTAAAATATAAGTAGTATATAGAAAAATTGGAGGATAAAAAGATGAGTGAAAAAAAATTAGCATCAGATTATTTTATGGAAGGATTAAATTGTGCTGAATCAGTAATACAAGCATACAACGATGAATTTGGCACTGATATACCAATAAGAGTAGCAAGCGGTTTAGGTGGCGGATGTGCTGTTGGAAACTTATGTGGAGCTGTAAATGGAGCATGTATATGTGCTAGCTTTGCAAAAGGTAGAGATAAAGTAGGAGAAGAAAATGTAGCAAAATCTTACACTAAAAAAGTAATGGAAAAAGTTAAAGAAACTTATGGAGCTACAGATTGTAAATCTCTTAAAAAAGACAGAGTTGGATGCAAAGAAATAGTAGATTTTGCTTACGGTGCAGTAAAAGAAGCTTTAAAATAAGTGTAAAAAATTAAATTTTGTCGAAAAATCTTTCTCTATTACGGGGAGAGATTTTTTCATTTAATGAATTAATACATATATAAATATGATATAATATAATTCAAAATCGATAGAGAATATAAAATATATAGAAAAGGTGAATAAATATGAAATTAATTGATAATGCTATATTTTCAAAGTTTCTTCAATTTGATATAGATGAAAATATTCCAATTTATGAAGGTAGATTTTGTATATATTTACTTGATAAAAAGTACAAATGTAGCGGTAAGGTTGTATATAAAATGGCCACAGAAGGAACGATAGTATTTAGGGGAAGAATATTGTCTGTTAAGGATTGCGATGTGGATATTACACTTGATTACGATTCAGCGGAAATTGAAATTTACCAGTATAAGCCCGCTTCTGTTACGATAAGCTCTATAAGTGATTCGAGTATAGAAGGATATATAAATCACGGCCATATAAGATCTAAAAATTACGAGGTCGATTATGTCGATTTTGATGTTGTAAATTTTGATAAATATTTTGGGAAACTCATAAGATATAACGACAAGCTATTTGCTGGAAGAATCGAATTTAGTGCAGGTGATTTTGAAGTTATAATAGATAAAAGGTTTGATTTTACTAAGGAGCTAGATGAAAAATTAAAAGACAGGGACGCGCATATAATAACCCACAGCGGTAGAATAAGAAGAAAAGATAAAAAAACATTTAAAACAAATATAATAAATCAATTATTTGATAATTTATCGCTATCTTTTAGCTTTATGTGCGGCAGATATGTAGATATATGCTCAGCATTTGGATATAAAGACGGAGAAAACGTATATAGATTGTGG
>NZ_JALEXO010000102.1 GCF_022780145.1 Intestinibacter sp. | reverse complement strand
AATGTTAAATACGTTTTGTATAGATATATCAGAAGATAAAATAGTCACTTTGACTAATGAAGATGGAGTACATAAAATAAAAGCAAAATCAGTAATTTTATCTGTAGGAGCTAGAGAAAGACATATAAAAGAGCTTAAAATTCCTGGAAGTAGACCGTCTGGAGTTTATACTGGTGGATTAGCTCAGCAAATATTAAATAAAAGAGGCTACAAAATAGGAAAGGAATCTGTTATAATTGGTTCAGGCGATATAGGACTTATAATGTGCAGAAGACTTATTTTAAATAATATCAAAGTAAAGGCTATAATAGAAATCAACGATAAAATAGGTGGCAACAAAAGGAACTTTAAAGAATGTGTAGAGGATTTCGATGTACCAGTTATAAAAAACAGCACTATTTGTGAAATAAAAGGTACTGAAAGAATAGAGGCAGTCGTAGTAAAAAACATAAAAAATGATGCAAAACAAACTATAAAATGCGATACACTTATAACATCTATAGGACTTACACCGAACTTAACTGTTCCAATTAACAGCAATATGAAAATAGATTCAAAAAAAATAAATATGGATAAATACAATCAATGCAGTATAGAAGGCGTATTCTGCTGTGGAAATATATGTAAAATATATTCTCTAGTCGACGATGTAAGCTACGACGGTGAATACGTTGGAAAAATTGCGAGCGAATATATAAAATCTAAAAATCTTGTAGATATAGATAAAGTCGAAGTAGATAAGAGTTCTGTAGCTACGGATGGGATTACATGCTTAATCTGTCCTAATGGATGTAATTTAAAGCAATCAGCTACAGGAGATATAGAAGGCAATTTATGTGAAAAAGGAATTGAATTTTTCAAAGATGAAATAATAAATAAGAAAAGATCTATAACATCGACTGTAAAAATCAAAAATTCTAAAGATAGATTACCTATAAAGACTTCTAAACCTTTAGAATTTAAATATATTTACGAAGCTGTAAATATAATAGATAATATGGAAGTAAGCTCTCCTGTTAAAATGGGAGATATAATAATCGAAAATATTTTAAATACAGGTGTAAATATAGTGATCTGTAGAGATATATAAATACTAATACAAAGGAGGTGCATGCCTATATGAGGGATATGGATATGGCAATAAAAATAGCAAAACAGGTCTCTGAAAATGGCGGACGAACATTTCTAGTAGGCGGATGTGTCAGAGATGAAATATTAGGCAAAGAAACTAAAGATATCGATATAGAAGTTCACAACATAGAAATCGAAAAATTAATAGAGATACTAAATTCTCTAGGTGAAGTAAAAAAAATAGGCGCTTCCTTTGGTGTTTTTAATTTAAAAGGATACGATATCGATATAGCAATGCCGAGAAAAGAAAAATCTAGCGGTAGAGGACATAGAGATTTTGAAATATACGTAGATCCATTTATAGGATACAAAGAAGCCGCCAAGAGAAGGGACTTCACTATGAATGCCCTTATGAAGGATATTTTGACAGGTGAAGTAATAGATTCATTTGGCGGAATTGATGATTTAAAAAATAAAACAATAAGACATGTAAACGACGAATCTTTTTGTGAAGATCCACTCAGAGTATTTAGAGCAGCACAATTTGCTTCTAGATTCGATTTTAAAATAGACCAAAAGACAATCGATTTATCTTCAAAAATGGATTTATCTGCACTTGCATTTGAAAGAGTATTTGAAGAATTAAAAAAGGCTCTATTAAAATCAGATAAGCCTTCCGTATTTTTTGAATCCTTGAGAGATATGAACCAGCTTTCTACTTGGTTTAAAGAGGTTGAGGATTTAATAGGTGTCAATCAACCTAAAGAGCACCATCCAGAAGGAGATGTATTTAATCATACTATGCTTGTTTTAAATCAAGCTGCAAAACTAAGAAAAGATGCAAAAGACCCGCTTGCATTTATGCTGGCAGCTATGTGTCACGACTTTGGAAAGGCTGTTACTACAAAAATAGATGAAAATGGGAAGGTAACTTCTTATAAGCATGAACTAGAAAGTGTCAAAATAACAGAAGCATTTTTAGATAGATTAAATAAAGTAAACTTAAAAAAAGAGGTTTTAAATTTAGTAGAGCTTCATATGAGACCAAATCAAATGTACAATGTAGCTAAGAAAAAATCTATGATGAGACTATGGGACAAATGTATATGTCCAGAAGACTTGATACTACTTGCAAGAGCAGATTCTCTTGGCAGAGATAAAATCAAAGACTACGACGAGATAGAAAAAATACTGAGAGCTTCTCTTAAAGACTATAAAAATTTAATGAAAAAACCTCAAGTAACAGGAAAAGATCTAATATCTCTTGGATTAAAGCCTGGAGAAGAGTTTTCAAAATATATACAATTTGGACATAAATTGCACTTATCTGGAGTACCTAAAGAACAAGTACTAAGACATATTTCAGCTGATATTGATAAAAAACAGTCATTATAATAAAAAAGATTTAAATCAATTTTTAAGGGTAATCCAAAGCTTAGATTACCCTTTTATCTAAAATCTATAATTTCTAGCTAAATCACAAAAATCATCTTCTAAAAATGTTCCGTTGAAAAGTATAGAACCTATTGAGGTACATATTTTTGCTTTTTCAGTTTCACTATTCCAAGAAATCTTATGATCGAATAGCTCTTCAGACATTTTTTGTAAGTCTACCCCCATAGCTTCCATTGAATATCTCATTTTTTCTGGATAATAACAATCCTTGTTATCTAAAATTGCGCATTTTTCACAGAAGTTACATGATCCACAAGAAGTTTTTAAACATTCAAAATCTATTTGCATTTTAGATAATAATGCCTCCAAGGTTTCTCTGTTTTCAGAATAAGCTTCCATAAATTCTTCTCCATCTTCTACTTCACTTGTGAGTTCCACGACTAAAGAATTTTTATAATCTTTTACAAATTCATCAAATCTAGGGCTATTTGGAGGGCAAGACCAGTTTTTATTAAAATTTGGACATTCACCTTTACATAAATCATAAAAATAATCTCTATTCATAAATTTAATTAAATATTCATTTTCACATACAACAGCTTTTAAATTGAAAATTTTACCATTCTTTTCAAATTTAATTTTTTTCATTTCATCACCCCTATTAGACAATATTTATTTAATTATATTATAAATTCACGATAAAAGTACATTTTCCTTTATTTTTCTTAGACTTTTTTGTAAATAAATGTAATAAAAAAATTCGACGGTTAAAAATTTAACACAAATTTTAAAAATTAAATTTTATTTTTTATTTAATATATTAATATATAAGTTTTAAAAAACGATTACAAATTTAATTTTTTTAAGTTTCAAACACGAAAAAGGTTAGTTTTATTACAAAAACTTGACAACTTTATTTTAAGTTTATAAAATATTTAACAAGGTTATCAAACTATTGATAGAGTTAAGGAGGCACTTATGAAATTATCTGTATCAAGATTAGAAGGCTTTTCAGATGGTCTTATTGCTATTATTATAACGTTAATGGTATTAGAAATACCTCTACCAAAAACTATAACTACAGCTGAACTATTGAATTTTGGGAAATCGATTTTAATTTTTTTAGCAAGTTTTATAATTGTCGGGACTCAATGGAATAGACATTATCATCTACTAGATAAAGTCGATACTGTGTCTAGAAGCTTTGTGTGGAAAAATTTGATTTTCTTATGTATTTTGTCATTAATACCTTTATTTATGAAATGGGTATTATTATTTCCAAATGAAGTCGTACCAGCATTAGGATATGCAGTTGTATATATTTTATGTGATTTTGTTCTTAGACTATTATTTCGTTCAATTTTGAAGGAAAACAAGGACAATATAAAATTTAGCAAAAATAGAAAGACAAAGAGTTCTTTTTTACGTACAATAATCGCATTTGATTTTTTGATTGCTATTATTGGATTTTCAATATTATTCCCAGAGTTTTCAATAATATGCTTTATTATTTTACCAGTTATTTCATCATTATTTAACTTATTTATACCTGAAAAGAATATGGAATAGCGTTAAAAAATTTATGTATAATTTTAGTAAAAAAGTATTGATTTTTTTAAAAAAAGTTCTATAATATGAATTAAAGATTTAGATAAATCTTATTTAATTAATAAAACTCTCGATTTATGCGATAATTTTAAAGTGAGAGTTTTTAAGTTTTTTTATTTATTTTTTAGGGTAATTGCAAAAGTCAAAAAGGCTTATCAAATTTCGGTAAGTTCGTATCTATTTCTCTTTATTTAGGACATAATATAATAAATGGAGGGATGAACTATGGATATAGAAAAATTAACCGTGAGAGTTCAAAAAAGTTTAAACGAAGCCTACAATGAGGCTGTTAAACATCACAATCAACAAGTAGATGTCATTCATCTATTTTCTGCTTTAGTAAACCAAGAGGATGGTTTAATTCCTAATATTTTTGAAAAAATGAACGTGTCTGTCACTGCTATGAAAAACAGCATAGAAGAAGAATTAAATAAAATGCCTCAAATTTACGGAGAAGGTATTTCATCTCAAGGTGTTACTGCTTCTAGAAAAATCGAAGAGGTTTTAATTAAAGCCGAAGAAATATCAAAAGACTTCAAGGATTCTTATATAAGCGTAGAACACGTTATGCTAGCTATGATGGATACAGAAACTAACTCAGCAGTCGGTAAAATACTTAAAAAGTACGGTATAACTAAAAACGACTTCTTACAAGTTTTATCAAGCGTAAGAGGTAGCCAA
>NZ_JALEXO010000084.1 GCF_022780145.1 Intestinibacter sp. | reverse complement strand
CGACTCTATAAAACACAAATATAGATATGAAGTGTTAAGTAAGCTTGGGTTAAAAGATAGAGAAATAGATAAAATAGTTTTCAAGCAACTTTTAGTATACTACTTACTTCCACTAATAGTCGCCGTAATTATCAGCTCTGTTTTGGCCTTATATATAAGCGGTAAATTTATATACTATACAGGAGTACAGACGTCGACGCCATTTTACTATTTAGTTTCTGTTTTGCTTCTTTTCATCGTATATACTATATACTTTATTTTGACTTATGTTGAATTTAAAAGAAATTTAAGAAAATCGTAATTTAAAAAAATAGCATATTATTAAAGAGTACTAATAATAATCCTCTTTAATAATATGTTTTTATGTACTTGATTATAAATTTCCAACAAAAACTCAAATTTGCTACTACTTACTATACTTCTTTTTATCAAATAAAATATAAAATGAATAATATGCTGAAATAAGTGTAGCACTCAATAAAATTCCTGCAACAATATCTGTAAACCAATGGACCCCTGATATCAATCGACCGAAGTTCGTTAATTAAATACTTAAAGTTAGTTAGAATTTTGGTAAAAAGTTTACTATTTAGAAGTATTATTATAATATATAGATAAAAACTATTGAGTATATCATTATATATTTTTTAGTAAATTTAGTAAATATTAAAAATGAACAGTTTAGAAAGGAAATTATTATGAGAAATATACTTATGGTAGAAGACGATAGCACAATTGCGTTTGCAGTAAAATACGCAGTTGAACAAGAGAGATTTAATCTAGAAATAGCCGAAAACTTAGAAGAAGCTAGAAAAACAATATCAAAACAAAAATACGATATAGTACTATTAGATGTTATGCTTCCAGATGGGAATGGATATGATTTTTTAAAGGAAATAAAAAGAATAAACGAAGATCTTCCAGTTATATTTTTGACTGCTTGCGATGAAGAGGTAAATATAGTAATGGGATTAGATATAGGTGCAGATGACTATATAACTAAGCCCTTTAGAGTTAGAGAGCTAATTTCTAGAATAAATGCAGTTTTGAGAAGAAATGGCAAGTCTCAATCTGACAATAAAAAGGTATTAAAATTCGGAGATTTATCGATACATACATTAGAAGCTAGAGTATTTAAAAATGGAGAGGAAGTGTTGCTTACCTCAGCAGAATACAAGCTTCTACTGATTTTAATTCAAAATGAAAACACAGTGTTAAGCAGAAATAAAATACTAGAAAAGCTCTGGGATGTAACCTATGATTTTATAAACGACAATACTCTCAGCGTATATATAAAGAGACTTCGCGAAAAAATAGAGGACGATTCATCTAAACCTAAATATATAATTACAGTCAGAGGTCTAGGCTATAAATGGAATGGAAGTGGTCAAAGTGACAATACTAAGTAATATCGAGGTCAAAAAATTTCTAAAAAATTACACATTTATATTTATAATGGCTATAGTTTTATGTTTTGGATTAACTATAACCAATTTAAATATTATAAAAAATAAAGTAGTCGAAAATAACCAAGCCATATTAGGAGATGTACTTATTGAACATCCAGAATTAGAAGACGATATTGTAGATATAATAACTCAATCGAGAAGCAAAGAGAACATAAACTCTGGAGCTGAAATATTACAAAAATACAACTACGACAATAGTATTTCTATCTCAAATGAACCCATTATATCTGAGAGCTTAGGTAATATTTTTGCGTTAAATTTAGCTTTCGTTGTATTTACGTTTATAGTGTTTATAATTTTATCGTTTTCTTATTTTAGAAAAATCTACACAGATATAAAAGATATGACCGACTATGTATACCATAACTCTGAGGGTAGATACTACGACATGAAAGACAAAAACCAAGAGGGACAAATAGGACTTCTAAAGGTAGAGCTTATGAAAATGACTACTATATTAAAAGAAAAAGTAAATCTTCTGCAAAACGAAAAAATCTTTTTAAACAATACAATTTCAGATATATCTCACCAACTCAAAACTCCTATGACATCGCTAATAATCTTAAATGATCTGATGTACGGAGACTTAGACAAAGAAAAACGAATCGAGTTTTTAGATAAAACAAGCGCTCAACTCTCTCGTATGGAATGGCTTATAAAAAGCATGTTAAAGCTTGCAAAGGTTGAGGCTAAAGTCATAGAATTTAAAACAGAAAAAGTAAACATAGATGAATTGATAAGAAAATCAATAAGCCCTATGATAATACCTATGGAATTAAAAAATATAGCAATTTCAATAAACGGTAAAGAGGACGCATCATATACTGGAGATATAGAATGGTCTGCAGAGGCGATAACAAATATAATCAAAAACTGTGTAGAGCACACACCAGACAACGGACAAATTGAAATAAATTACGAGGAAAATCCAATATATTCAGAAATAGTTATAAAAGACAACGGAGAAGGCATAGATAAAAAAGATCTACCAAATATATTTAAAAGATTTTACAAAGGCAAAAACAGCAAAAGCGACAGTGTCGGAATTGGACTCGCCATGGCAAAATCGATAGTAGAGAGCCAAAACGGAACTATATACGTAAAAAGCAAAAAAGGAGTCGGCAGTGAATTTCATATAATTTTCCATAAAACCTATAGTGACTAAATTGTAAGATTTGAATTCACCTTGTTGTAAGCTACAGACATTAAACTTAAAGTATAAAAATCATCAAAAAAAACGAATTTATATGGAGGGTAAATATATGGAAATATTGAGAGTGGAAAACTTATCGAAAAGCTACGGCAAAGGAGAAGCTGAAGTAAAAGCACTTCAAAATGTAAATTTATCGATAAACAAAGGTGAATTTGTAGCGATAGTAGGACCTAGTGGAAGCGGCAAAAGTACATTGCTTCATTTATTAGGTGGAGTGGATAAGCCGACTAGTGGAAATGTTTTTATAAATGACGTAGATATATATACATTAAAGGAAAAGGACCTCGCAATATTTAGAAGAAGAAATGTAGGACTTATATATCAGTTTTACAATCTAATTCCAGTATTGACAGTCAAAGAAAACATAATGCTGCCAGCAGAACTGGACAATAGAAAAATAGATAGCGAGTATTATGAGGATTTAATAAAAACTCTAGGTTTAAAAGAAAGAGAAAACCACCTACCAAATCAGCTTAGCGGTGGTCAACAGCAGAGAACTTCAATTGGTAGAGCCTTAATAAACAGACCTACTATAGTTTTAGCCGATGAACCAACAGGTAACCTAGACAGCAAAAACTCAAAAGAGGTTGTAGAGCTTCTTAAAATTTCAGTAAAAAAATACAAACAAACCTTGATAGTTATAACTCACGACACAAACATAGCACTTCAAGCCGACAGAGTCATAACTATGGAGGATGGAATTATAAAAAGTGATGAGGTGATATAGATGAACTTATATACTTCATTGACTATAAGATATTTAAAAGAAAATAAAAGAAGAACTCTAGTTACTATAATAGGTATCATACTTTCAACTGCTCTTATATGCGGTATAGGAAATATATGTATGAGCCTTTTAGATTACGAGATGAGGAGTGCTATTTCTAGCAATAGTGATTTTTACGCTAGTTTTTACGATTTAAATAAAAAAGATGCACTGATTGTATCTAAATCTGCTGAAGTATCTAAATACGGTTACAAGCAAGAGGTAGGATCTGCGTTGATAGATAAAGAAAAAGCCTCTTTACTAGAAGTAAACTCATTTGACAAAAATGCATTTGATAGCTATATGCTGATTGTAGAGCAAGGCGAATTTCCTAAAAATGAAAATGAAATAATTTTAAGTCAAAAAGCTATTAAAAATTTAAATAAAAAAATAGGCGACACTATAGAATTAGAAGTAGGCGATACTGAATACGATGAAACTAACACATTCTCAAAAGTAACAAATAGTAATAAAAAAAGCTACAAAATAGTCGGCATTATGAGCAAGCCTGATTTTGAAGTATATAATTCACTAGCTATATGTGGATTTGATATAAATTCAAAATCCAACAAAGATAAATTTACTGTATTTATAGCTACAAAAAATCCTAAGGGAATATACGATACTACAATGAATATAGCCAAACAAATAAATCTAGCTCAAAGTGAAAATCCAAATGACGACAGATATAGTTATAATCAAAAGACAAATACTTACTACAAAAACATAGATTTTAATGAACATCTATTGAGACTTTTGGGAGCTAGTGTTAATGAAACGACAAACACAACTATAATCTCTATAGTAGTACTTGTAGCCTCACTTGTAATAATATGCACTATAGCTACTATCTACAACTCATTTAGTATATCTATAAGTGAGCGTAAGAAACAATTTGGAATATTAAATTCCATAGGAGCAACAAAATCACAAATTATGAAGCTTGTATTTTTAGAAGCTCTTTTAATAAGTATCATAGGAATACCTATAGGACTTCTATCTGGTACTGTGGCTATTGATATAGTATTTAAGATAATTGAAAGCTTCTTCAAAACTTCATTATTCGGTGAGCTAGGTTTAAAAATAGTATTTAGTCTTAAAATGTTGATAGTGAGTACTTTAATAATACTAATAACTATTGCGATTTCTACAATACTTCCTGCTATAAATGCAGCCAAAACTTCACCACTTGAAGCTATTAAAAACAGCGCCAATCTAAAAGTTGGCAAGGTTAAAAAATCTAGATTAGTAAAATTAATATTTAAAACTGAAGGAGAGCTTGCATATAAAAACCTTAGAAGAAATAAAGGCAAGTTTAGAATCACACTTTTTTCTCTAGTTATAAGCATAGTTATATTTATATCATTTAATGGATTTATGGATATGTTTTTAAAAGCAAATAACGTATACTACGGTCAGATTACAAGTGATTTGACTTTATACGCTAATAAACCTGCATCAGAAGAAAAAACTAAAAAGCTTGTAGATGAAATAAGAAAAACTAAAGGTGTAAATGATGTCGCATATGATTTTTCATATAATGTAGTTTTATCTGTAGATCAAGATGATATAAATCAAAAGAATAAAGAGCTTATAGACAAGTCTTTTGAAAAGAAAGGAAATAGCTATGAATTTACTTTCAACAGCCTTCGTTTTCCTGGAGAGATAAGCATCAAAAAAATAAATCTAGTAGATGGAAGCTTTGACAAAGATAAAGCTGTAAAAGAAAATGGAGTAATTTTAGTTAAAAATAGCTATGCAGAATCTACTGGTAAAAAATCACATCTAACACTTACAAATTACAAGGTGGGAGATACATTAAAAGCTACTGTAGAAGCTTATGACAATAAAACAGGAGATTCGATTCAAAAAGATGTAGAGCTTAAAGTAATGGCTATAACTGAAGATATAATTACAGGAAATAATCAATATAAAGATATGGGATACGATATAGTGGCATATGACGAATTGATTGAAAAATTAGATTTACCAAAGGACAAAAATCTTTACAGTACTTTGAATATTTCAACTGATAAAAGCGAACAGGTTAGAAAAGAAATAAAGAGATTAGCAGAGGACTCAAATTTCAATGTATACGATAAAGTAGAAGGAGCTAAACAAAATCAACAGACTATGGATGTCATGAAAATTTTCGTGTATGGATTTATAGTAGTTATATCGCTAGTCAGCGTAACTAATATAGTAAATACAATCAGCACAAATATAAATCTTAGAAAAAGAGAATTTGCAGTTATAAAGTCTATAGGCGTTACACCTGGTGGATTTAATAAGATAATTTACTTAGAGAGCTTTTTATACGGCATATTGTCTCTTTTATATGGAGTTCCAATTGGAGTAGCTCTAAATATATTGATGTGTAGGATTGTAGGAAATATGATTTCATTTGATGTTATGATCCCATATAAGGCTATACTTATATCGGTAGTCGGAATATTCATTATAACTTTTATAGCTTCTTATATTCCTATGAAAAAAATAAGCAAAGAAAATATTATGGACAATATAAGACAAGAGAGTATATAAAATCATTTAAAAGAATGAGGGGATAAAAAATGTCAAACAAAGAAAATAAAACATGGTTGCCTAATGAATGCTCAAAATTTCGATGGATAATTACTGCTGTTGTTGGTTATCTGCTTGGTCATGTGTTTGCAGTACCTTGGATCATTTGTGTTGAATTTCTGCCAATATTTACTGAAGGGAGCTTTTTTGCACCCGTAGCTGAGATTTTTAATATTCTAGGAAGTTTTTGCTTAATGTTCCTTGGTATTGTTTTGGCAATAAAATGGATTGCCAAAACCTCAATACATGATTTCATACTCGGGTCAAATGGTAGTGTGAATAAAAAACAGACTGCCACAATACTGGCATTGTATGCCTTGGGAATAATGATTAGCACAATACTGAGCATCGGTCAGATTCATCTACGTAATATCAGTATAAATATATTTATTATTAATTTTGTCATTTGCCTGTTGCTAGTATGGGCACAGACATCTTTTGAAGAATTTGTATTCCGTGGATTCTTTATTCGTTTTATCTGCAAAGATGAGATTAAAATGTCTGTAGGTACAGTCATTGCAGGAATTGTCAGCTCGCTGATTTTTATGTCATTGCATTTATCAAATCCAGAGGTACTTGCTCAAGCAGACATTCAGGTGTATTTCGCAGCTGCAAGTTACTTTTTGGCTGGGGCAAGTATGTTTTTTGTAGATATTTATTTCAAAAGCTTGGCTCCTGGTTTAGCAATCCACTGGTTGAATAATTTTTTAGCTTTTGTTTTTATATCTTCAGATATTTCTGTTGGAGCTTCACCTTCGCTTTTTGTAGATACATCAGAATTGACAGGTATTTTAATGCTTCTACAGGTCGTTTTAGCATATTTACCGCTGTATCTTTATATTGCATATAAAACATTTAAAAAGAAGCAGCAGTCTCTTTAAAATTAAACAATAATATAGGGATGATGTAAAATATACTAAAAATTTATTTTACATCATCCCTTTTTTGATTATATCTCGAAATTAAGTTACTTTAATATTATTATGTAAACTTAATATATTTTTTACCAGTTAAAATTTATAAATAAGCATTTAAATCGATTTTAAAGATTTGAACTAGCTTAATTGACTTATTATATTAAAATCAATTTATACATATCTTAAAATCGATTTAAAAATGTCGCATTTTTTCGCTTATTTTAAATTGAGTTTACATAATAAAATTATTTTAACCTAAGTTAAAAAGACTCTCAGAAATTTTCTCTGAAGCTTCTTGATCCATTTCCTTAAGAGTGTGAGAGTAAATATTTAAAGTCGTATTTACATTAGAGTGACCGACTCTCTCAGAAATTACTTTTATAGGAACTTTTGCATTTATCAGTAGAGTTACATGAGAGTGTCTTATGTCGTGAAATCTAATATGAGGTAAATTATTTTCTCTTAAAAATCTACTGAACTTTTTACTCAGTATATCTTCGGCAATAGGATTTCCATTTTTGTCTGAGAACAAAAGGGTAGTGCCTTTATTTTTTCCTTGAAGCTTATCTTGAAGGTATTTTCTCTTGTACTCTTTAAGTAGATTCATGACTTCCTTTGGGGCAGAGATAATTCTTATAGATGTCTCTGTCTTTGGATCCTTTAATATTACTTTCCCTTCATTTCTCACAGTTATTTTTTCTACTGTCACAGTATCGTCCTCGAAATTTATGTTATCCCAAGTAAGACCTAATATCTCTGATATACGAAGACCTAGACCTGCAGCTAAGTTTATAGGAAGCTCTAATTCTGTATTTTTACATACCTTTAGCAATTTCAACATATCCTTTTGGTCGTATATCTTGTTGTTGTACTTTTTATTTTTAGGAATCTCTACACAATCTACAAAGTTTTCCTTTATTAGTTTTAATTTATAAGCCCTTTTTAGCGCTAGATTTATTATATTTATATGTATCTTTATAGTCTGAGGACTTAGAATTCCAAGCAAGTCATCTACGTAATTTTGCAGATGTATCGGTCTTAAATCGATTAATTTTATATCTCCAAGCATAGGAATTATGTATTTTTTGCAAATCCTCATATAACAGTTATATGTAGTAATAGATAGATTTATCTTGTATTTTTCTAAGAAATCAATCAGGTAGCTTTCTACTGTGATTTTATTAGGAAGCAGCAATTCTTCATTGTAGATTTCTTCTTTTAATTCATTAAGTCTCTTTGAAGCATCTCTTTTTAGTGGGTATGACCCCATGTTTTTTTGCTTCTTTTTACCTGTAGTTTCATCTGTATATTCTAAATAAACTATGTAGTTTTTGCTTCTTTTTCTTATAAATGCATTGCTCATTTTGTTCCTCCCAAATTATTTTCAAAAAAGTATTCACCTAAATTTAAGTAAATTTTTCAAAAAAAGTATTCTTTATAATAAATATTTTATCATAAAAAAGTCTAAAAAAATAGATAAAATCACTGACATTTTACTGACATAACGGGTTTTTATATCTATAAAAACGTTGAAATTAAGCTATTTTATCTAAAACGGCATAAAAGTATATATTTTATGCCATTTTAATAATTAATCTTGGCTTAATAATTTGTGTTATAATCTTTATGATAGCAAAATTTCAAAGGGGAGGTTGAATAGTAAATGGTTTTTGAACAATATTTAGGAAAAACTGTAAGAGTAGAATTAGGTGAAGGAAAAGCAATAGCTGGTTTATGTTCAAAAGTAACAAAAGCTTCTGACAGTCCGACAAAACAAAACACTATATCTATAACTATAATGGATACTATGGATATAGAAATACTAGAAAGCGAAGTTCAGAAAATAGAATTACTTACTTGGTAATCTTTAACTACATGCTCTAAATTTTCATAGATTATAATTAGAAAATTGTATTTTATAAAAGGAGCAAGGCTATGAAAATATTAGAGACTAAAAACTGTATTTTAAGACCTGTTACATTGGACGATTATATAGATTTATACGAATACTACAAGATACCAGAGGTAGTAAAATTTTTACCTATAAAGAGACATAAATCTTATTTAGATACAAAGAGATTTATAAAATCCTTCTTTATAAGTAATTACGAAAAGGGTAAAATAGGACATTATGCTATTGTATCTAAAATAGATAATAAGGTCATCGGCAATGTAGGCTTTAACAATATATCTAAAAACGTCAAGAACGCGGAAATAGGTATATGTATAAACCCAAAATACTGGGGCAATAATCTATCTGTAGAGCTAGTAGAAGCTCTGATAGAATACGGCTTTGAGGAGTTAGGTCTAGAGTCTATATTCGCCATGACTTATGAGGATAATATATATTCAAAAAATGTTTTAGATAAATTAAATTTTAAACATGAAATAGATTTCAATAAAAAATTTAAAAATACAGGTAATAAAGCTATAAAATGTAGTAAATACACACTATATAAAAATGATTATATAAATCAATAGTTAAAAATATCCAAAATAAAGATTTTTTTATTTCAGAATTCAATTATTTATTGTATACTTATATATATAAAAAAAGAAAGGGAATGATCAAATGAAGGTTCAAGCACCACAAAGTGCAATTAACGTTTTAAAAGAAATTTTAGCAAACAACCAAGATAAACCACAAAATGTAAGAGTTTACTTCGCAGGTTTTGCTTGCTCAGGGGCAGTATTCTCACTTGCTTTAGATGTTGAATATCCAGATGAAGATACATCTTATGACTTAGATGGAATACATTTCATAATGAATGACAACGAATACTTAACTTACGGTGATGTTATAATATCTGAAGTACCACCAAAAGGATTTGTTGTTTCAGTAGAACGTCCACCTGAAAAAGGAGATTATTCTGACTGTGGCGGAAATTGCTGCGACGGTTGTAGTGGATGCTAATTTTAAAAGCTAATTATTAAAATCAATTTTAAGTAAAAGCTCGCTATTTGGTGGGCTTTTATTTTTTGGTCTTTTTTCAAGAGAGAAATTATGATAAAATTAATAACCGTAAAATACAATAAGGAGGCAAATTTTGAGAAGAAGAAGAAAAAAAGGCGCTGATATAAAATTACTAAGTTATACAGATTACGTCATAAGAGATAATATAGAGGATTTAAAAGGCAAATGGAGCGAGAGATTTCAAAACGACAACCCTATACATGTAGAGTTTGGGACAGGGCGCGGTAAGTTCATAACAACCTTAGCTCAAAACAACCCAGATACAAACTATATAGCTATGGAAATCAAAGAAGAGGTTCTTCTAAAGGCTGTAGAAAAAGCAGCAGAAAACAATTTAAAAAATATAGTATTTCTATGGGCAGATGTATCAAACATACTAGAGTACTTCGGTGAAGGAGAAATATCTAGAATATACATCAACTTCTGCGATCCATGGCCTAAAAAGAGATGGGCGAAAAGAAGATTACTTCATAGAAATTTCTTAGAAAAATACGCAAAAATACTAAAAGAAAGAGGAGAAATACATTTCAAGACAGACAACGTGGGCTTATTTGAATTTTCTCTAAATGAAATAGCTGATTGCAATTGGAAGTTAAAAAATATATCATTAGACCTAGCAAATAACGAAGAATTTGAAAACGTGACTACTGAATACGAAGATAAATTCATGTCACAAAATATAAAAATACATCGCCTAGAAGCTATAAAACCTCTATAATAATTGAAATATATATAAATTAGTAGAAATTATTGTTACGAAAGTGTTTAGAAATTACAAGGATTGTAAATAATATCATAGAACCTATTTATTATATTCAAATCGGAGGGAGGTGACTGTTGCAATATAAATTATTGCAAACAGCGAAAATGAAATATATTAAATTTTGTTCTATAATAATTATGATTGCCTCATTGACTACAATTGGTAGCAATGAGACAATTCCTTGTTTTTCAGACACGATATCTTCAGTGAATAAATCAAATAATAAGCCATTAATAAATACAGACAAAATCTCATATACTGAACTAAAAAAGAATATTCCAAGTAATAAACCACTATCTGAAAACGAGCTCAAGTATTTATTCCCAGATGCCAACTTCAGAAATGTAATCACCAGAAATTTCAAAAATCAAGAGATCACATTAGATAAGATAGCAGCTTTATCAGGTGAGTTTTACGCTACAGGAGAAAATATAGAGACCCTAGAGGGGATATCTTATCTAAATGGAATAGAAGACTTCGTATTTTGGAATAACAATATAAAAGCCGTTCCTGCAGAAATACTCAGATTAAAAAATATAAAATCCATAAATTTAGCCAATAACTACATAACAGACGACAGCATAGTAAACAAATTAATTTCTAAAAAAGTAGATGTCAACTGCGACTTAAACTTCATAAAAAACAAATCAAACCAATACAAGCTATCATCATACTACAAAAATTTAACCTTAAATAGAGGAGAGGAGCTATCACTAAATAACCTTCTATACAAAGATATAAAAAGCTACGATAACTATTGGGAGCCTACAAAGGAAATCTCTAAAAATATAAAATACATGGTATCTATAGACGACAATAAAATAATAAGCTTAGAAGAAGGCTTTAATCTAAAGGCAGTTTCAAAAGGAAGTTGTAGAGTCAAAATATCACTAGATGATAACTTCTATAAAAAATCTACAGTAACTATAAATATAAAAGTAAAGGACTAAATAAAATAAAAGAGACTAAATAAAATAAAAGAGACTAAATACAAAAACAAATTGTAAATAGTCTCTTTTAATATGTAAGCCTTTATTTTCTAAGATTTAATTTTCTCCCTCTAGTAAGTAATAACCCTATACATACAACTACACAATATAAAACATACAAAAATACCCTCACATTATCGGCTTCAAATCCCAATACCTCTTTTGCATCTCTCGGTATTACTATTATCAATGAAGAAATTAGTAACAATAGAGGATTTATTAATATCTGTCTCTCAGAGGTAAGTAGTAAAATGTTTCCTATCCATGTTATAGATAGAAAAAGAAATACTATCCTAAAAATAAATTCAAAATTATCAAACATAATTTCATCCTTTCAAATAATATTCTAACATATGCAGATTATCTTAGTATTTTAATTCCTATTAAATTATATAACTTTTTTGATAAAATATAAATATTTTTCATATAAATTTAGTATATATTACTATTTTTAAGTGTATATGAATAAAAGACTGAGGGGGGAATTTACATGTATGCACAGGCTTTAGGAGCTTTATTAGGGCTTATAGCATGCTTGTACGGATACGTACACGGAGATATGCTATTAATAGGGAAGAGTCCTCTTGAAACAACAAACGCACTAGAATTAATTTGTGGGTATACGTTATATCCACTTTGCTTATCGATTTTTTTACTTTCTATAATCCTACATTTACTCAAATACCAGCAAAACATGCAATCACTTCAAAAAATCAATAAAATTTTTACTCATACAACAGTAGTAATAGGGTTATTGGGTTGTAAATACTATTTTATAATTCCAGGACTTTTAATTTTATATAATTTCTATATGCCAGTTTTATTTGAAGACGACTACAAAAGTAGAGAAGAGAAGCTTAAGAATCAATCAGAAGTTCAAAATCTCTTAAATAAAAATCTCTCAAAACACACAATAGTAAAGCTTCTAGGTATATCATATGAAGAATTAGAAAAAATCGAAAAAAATACTTTATAAAGCTATAAGAGTCCCTTTAAATAATCTTAAAGAGACTCTTATTTTATAACATAATTTGTTTGCTTTTAATTATTTCTTCGACCTTTGAAATATCCCCTGATGTTATATTAGTTATTTTTACTTTATCACCGTTGTACTTAAATACTATGTATTTCTTATTATCGTAATCCTCTTTAACATCAAAAGAAGTGATCAATCTATACTCAAAATCATGTACAAGTGCTAGATCTTTACCTACGCATTCGCAAAATAAAATTTTACTATCAGTTACAAGTAAAACACCATTTTTGTCTACTATAGTAAAATTGATAAAGCTTTTTAAGTTGCAATTTAAAGAAGCTAAAATATTTTCACCGATTTCCATTTAATTTACCCCCAATTCAATTTATATAACCATTATAAACTAAATTATAATAAAAATCATTTTCCAAATAAATTTTTATGAAATTTTAATTATTATAGAGTATAAATCGTATATTATTTTAATCACGACTTATTTTTGACATTTAATTTATTATTTTTTCTTTGATTTCAAACTAATAAAATTAAAATTTAATTAAATAAAACTAACAATATTTTAATTGTAAAATAAAATAATAAATTTAATATATTTGTTGATTTAAATTATGTTTATTTTAAAGGGATTTAAATTAATCTTATAGAATTATATATTAAATTAAAATTTAATTTAGTACTTAAGAACTAATTAAAATACTTTGAGGAGGATACTAAAATGGAAGTATTAAAAGTTTCATCAAAATCTAATCCTAATTCTGTAGCTGGAGCTTTAGCAGGAGTACTAAGGGAAAAGGGAAATGCTGAAATACAAGCAATTGGAGCTGGAGCCTTAAATCAAGCTATAAAGGCCATAGCTATTGCAAGAGGTTTCGTAGCACCTAGTGGCATGGATTTAGTATGTGTTCCAGCATTTACTGACATCGATATAGATGGTGAGCAAAAGACTGCTATAAAATTAATTATAGAACCTAGATAGATTTGTTTAGATGATGTACAAAAGAAGCTGCCTGAATTTGGTTGCTTCTTTTGTTTTTTGAAATCAATTAAACTATTCCCTAAATCCACATT
>NZ_JALEXO010000074.1 GCF_022780145.1 Intestinibacter sp. | reverse complement strand
CTCATTAGTAGACTGGCTAAGACAGTACTCTGAAGAAAAAAGTGAGAGCTTCATAAGAGGATTTTTAGGAAGAATGTTATTTAGCGGTGAAGAAGCTCTAAAAGAAGCTCAGGTTATATCTGGAGGCGAGAAGGTTAGATGTATGTTTTCTAAGCTAATGTTGAGTAATTCTAACGTATTAGTGCTAGACGACCCTACAAACCACCTAGATCTTGAATCTATAACATCAGTTAACAAGGGTCTAGAAAAATTCCCTGGAGTGCTTTTATTTAGCTCACACGACCACGAGATGATACAATCTCTAGCAAATAGAATAATAGAGATAACTCCAAATGGAATAATGGATAGAAAAACTACTCTAGAGGACTATCTAGAAAACAAAGATATACAAGGCAAATTAAAAGAAATGTACGCTTAATATATAACTCTTTTATGTTAGTTAGATGTTAATTATCGATGATATTATTTTAATAATATTAAGATGATTTTAAATCCTAATATAAAAGAGTTTTTTTGTTGAATATTGATGATTTATAAAATATAATGACGATTATTTGTATATTAAATTTATAATATATATTTACAAGATGTAAATAATATCGAGTTATGTTAAGAAAATGTAAACAAAATAGCCTTCAATTGTTAAAAGAGTGTAAAATACCCTGTAATCTTGTTAAGGGAATGTAAATAATCTTTTGAATATATAAAATTTACTGAAAATTTATATATAATATAATTAACAAAATAAAAAAGCAAAACATAAAGAATTTAAAATTTTAAAGTGTGTAATTAAAGGAGGTAATATCATGACAGGAGTAGCATGGGTATTTATGATAACTGTATGGTGTATAATTGGGGCAGCTGCATTTTTAGCTTTGAAAAAGATCATAAGCAACCAATAAAAGACTGTAAATAATTTTTCTACATGGAATTATATTTAAAAAATTAAATACTTTATCGATTTTAATTAAATCAAAAAATAATATAAAAAAGCATAAGTCCTGAAATTGGGATTTATGCTTTTTTATTTAAAAAATATTTTTTTATACAAAAAAAATACAATATTATTATCAAAAAAATAGTATAATTATATTAAATAAATGAAATGGAGGTATTGTTATGAGCGAAGAAAATAACTATGAATTTAGCGGCACAGAATATATAGAAATAGACGACACCTACAAAGATGAATACGAGATAATTATTGAAGATGAAGATTTTGAAGTCGAGGGAGACGAAGAAGTAGAAATAGAGGATACATATATAGATTAATTGAAACTGCAATCCTTTGTAGATAATATTATAAATTATTTACAAAGGGTTGTATTTTTTTAGAGAAAATAATATATTACAAAGTATGGAAATTTTGTAGATTTATGTATAAAATTATAATTGTGTAAATTTATAAGGAGGACTTATGTTTAATATTGCTTTAATCGGTTTTGGTGCAGTAGGCAAATCTTTTGCAAAATTATTAAAAATGAAAAAAGATCTATTACACGATGTAAATTTAAAATATATTATAAAAAGCGATGGAGGTATTTACGACGAAAATGGATTAAATATCGATGAGCTAATAGAGTATATAAATTCAGATAAAAAAATACAAAATCACCCTATGTACTCTGACATTTCTTTTAAAAATATATTAGAAAACGATGATGTAGATATTTTAATAGAGCTTACCAGTACAAACATAGTAGATGGCGAGCCTGGTTATACTCATATAAGAGAGTCTTTGAAAAATGGGCTAGACGTTGTAACTGGAAATAAAGGTCCTATTTTACTTCACTACAACGAGCTTAAAAATCTCGCAAATAAAAACAATCTATACTTAAAAATAGGATGTACAACTGGAGGAGCACTTCCCTCTGTAAATGCAGGTACGATAGATGTTTTAGGTGCTCAAGTTATGGAAATTACAGGAGTTTTAAATGGAACTACTAATTTTATACTAGAAGAGATGCTAAAAAACAAAGTTGAATACGAAGAGGCTCTAAAAAAAGCGCAGGATTTAAATATAGCTGAAAAAGACCCTTCACTAGATGTATTGGGATACGATACTGCTGTTAAGATGGCTATTTTAAGCAAGGTAATTTGGAATATAGATTTTGATTTCGATAAGCTAGATATAAATGGAATAACTAATGTTAAACTAAATGATTTATTATCTGCAGATTTTTCTAATGATAAAGTAAAATTAGTCGGAAGGGCTTCTTATCTAGATGGAAACTTCGAATTTGAAGTGAAGCCTACAGTGATAAATAGCGACCATCCGCTTTACTCTGTAGATGGCAAAAATAAAGGAGTACATTACAAGACAGATATTTTAGGAGATATAACTGTATCAGGAGGAGCATCATCACCATTAAACGCAGCGGCTGCAATTCTTAGAGATTTACTTTATATAATTGAAAATAGGAGATGATAATATGTCACATATAAGTGCAAAAAAAGAATATAAAAGCTTAGTCGATAGGCTAAATAAATTTCCACAGGGAGCACCTGAGTCAAAAACTCTTTATGAAATACTAAAGGTTTTATTTACAGAAAGAGAGGCGTATTTAGTATCACAGCTTCCAATAGGAGCTTTTAGAGTTAAGACTGCGGCTAGAATTTGGACAATGACATACGATGAAGCTTTGAAGGTGCTAGATACTTTGGCATCAAGGGCCATACTTTTAGATGTTGAGGACGAAAAGGGTAAAAAGTACATACTACCACCACCTATGGCTGGATTTATAGAATTTGCCCTTATGAGAACTAGAGGAGATATCGACCAAAAGATACTTTCTGAGCTTTATTATCAATACCTAAATGTTGAAGAGGATTTTATAAAGGATTTATTTTATTCTACAGAAACTAAATTAGGTAGAGTCTACGTTCAAGAAGAGGTTTTAAGCAACGAAAACCAAGTGGACATACTAGATTTCGAGAGAGCGACTCATATAATAGAATCTTCAAAGCATATAGCGGTGGGAATGTGTTATTGTAGACATAAAATGCAACATATGGGAATGGCTTGCGATGCACCTATGGAGATATGCATGACATTTGGAAACACAGCAAATTCACTTATAAAAAATAATTACGCTAGACGTATAGATGCGATAGAGTGCAAGGAGCTTTTACACCAAGCCTACGAACATAATCTAGTTCAATGCGGTGAAAATGTAAGAGAAGGCGTTACATTCATATGTAACTGTTGTGGATGTTGTTGTGAGGCTCTACTTGCGGCCAAGAAATTTGGAAATATGCATCCAGTTCAAACTACTGGTTTTTATCCATCAGTAAACGATGAATCTTGTGTAAAATGCGGTAAATGTGAAAAAGCGTGTCCAATAGATGCAATAAGTCTAGTAAAGGACGAAAAAGGAAACAAAAAAGTAGAAATAGACTACGACGTATGTCTAGGATGTGGAGTCTGTGCTAGAAATTGCTCTAAGGGAAGTATAATATTAAAACGTAGAAAAGAAAAAATAATAACTCCATCTAGCTCTGTTCACAGAGTAGTGCTTCAAGCTATAGAAAAGGGTACACTACTAGATCTTATATCAGAAACAGAAGCATTTAAAAACCACAGAGTTATGGCTTCTATACTTTCTGCTATTTTAAAAATGTCTCCAGTTAAACAGCTTTTAGCAAGAGATCAAGTTAAGTCTATTTACTTGGACAGATTACTTAGAGTAAAAAAATAATTTAAATCTCAAAGTAGTTGCTATTCATATATATTTAACAAACTTGTAATAATATATTTGTATAATAGTATTTATTATTATAAAAAGGAGGAGTTATGGGGAATGAAAAAAGTAAAATTTATCTATAATCCAAATTCTGGAGATAAGAGAATAAAAAACGAAATAGATAAAGTTGTACAAATATATCAAAAATACGGATATAGTGTTGTTCCTTATAGAATAACTAGGTCTCGTCCTAATAGCGATGCATTTTGGGATATAGATGATAATTACGACCATATATTGTTGTCTGGTGGAGATGGAACTATAGATTTATTTATAAATACAATAAAAGAGTTAAACATAGATATACCGGTGGCTATACTTCCATCTGGAACTGCAAATGATTTTGCCAACGCTATAAAATACCCGCACGATGTCAGAGAGTGCATCAAAAAAATTGTAAATTCAAAGCCTAAATACGTAGATATCGGAAAAATAAACGACAGATACTTTATAAATGTAGCAAGTGCTGGGATGTTTACAGATGTTTCTCAAAAGATAAACCCAGAAGTTAAAAATACTATAGGCAAGGTTTCTTATTACCTAAAGGGGATAGAAGAAGCTCTAAATATGAGAAAATTTAAGATTAATGTAAAATCTCAAGAGATGAATTACGACGGCGATATGTACCTTATGCTCGTATTTAATGGGAAGACTGCTGGTAATATAAATCTAGCATATAAAGCAGAGATAGACGATGGATATCTAGATGTAATTATAGTTAAGGGAACACCACTTCCTAAGACTTTTCCACTTCTAGTAAATATACTTAGAGGAGAACATCTAGAGGGATACAATGAAGATGAAATTTTATATTTTAAAACTAAAAAAGTAACTATAGAATGTGAGGATGAATTAGTTACCGACATAGACGGTGAAAAGGGTCCAGATTTTCCTCTTACAATAGAATGTGTTAGAAATGGAATACAGCTTTTAGGATATGAATAAAAAATTACAATAGGAGTGGTATTATGGCAGATAAAATTGGTATTGTATATTTTTCTGGAACGAAAAACACAGAATTTATATCACAAAGCATTAAAAATGTGCTTGAAAAATGGGATGAGAAAGTAGATCTAATCAATATAGAAAAGGATAAAATAATACCTACTGACTACAAATACTTAATAATCGGGGGACCTGTTTATATTGATAGGTATCCCGATATTTTAATTAAATATGCAAAACAAAATTTAAAAGATTATAAAAATAAATGTATGTTATTTACAACTCAAGCATCTGAAAAAGACTCTACAGCATATCAACATTTTATAAATGAGATGCCTAATTTAAGCGTAACTTACTGTATGTATGTTCCTATGCCAAATAATGTATATAATTTCTTTTTTAAAAAGACTCTAGAAGAAAAGCAAGATGAAATGATAAAGAACTCTATTGATATTATAGAAAATGGATTAAAAGAGTTTAGAGATGGTAAAATTAAATTATATTCTAGAAATAAAATAACGGTATTTATGATTAATTTAGTATATAAGATGGTTTATCCAAGATTTATAAGTTTAATAAATAAAAAGATAAATATAGATAGAGCTAAGTGTATAGATTGTAGGTTATGCGAGAAATCATGTCCAGCTGGATGTATCAAGATAGATAATGGTGTAAGTCATACGAAAGAATGTATATTTTGTCAGAGATGTTTAAATATTTGTCCTAAAAATGCTTTTTTGTATAAAGATAAAGAAATTTCTCAATATAAACCTAGATTTAAAGAGTTAGAAAAAAGCGAACAATAACTATTTAAGAATGTAGAATTTTTTGAAATAAGATAGATAATATACAGAATTTATGTTGAAAAGATAATTATCAAATCAAAGAGGGTGAAAACTTTATGACAGGAAGTATATTTATAGTAGATGAAAATAATAAAATTTTAGAACTTAAAGAAAGTAAGTATGAAAATGAAGATATATTTCAGGAATTAATAGAAAGATATCCAAATATATTGGCAGGTGATCAAATTTCACCGGATAATCCAAGAAAATGGGTTTTTATTTCAAGAGAAATGGGCATTCCAGAAGATAAGGGTGGAAGTGATAGATGGTTTTTAGACCACTTATTTATAGATCAAGATGCTATACCTACTTTTGTAGAAGTAAAAAGAAGTAGTGATACTAGAATAAGACGTGAAGTAGTTGGCCAAATGTTAGACTATGCAGCAAACGCAATTAAATATTGGTCTATAGATACTATTAGAGAGTTATATGAACATCAAAACAAAAGTATTTGTGATGAACTAGGTATAGATGAAAAAAGTGAAAAACTATTTTGGAATAATGTGGAAAGTAATTTAAAAGAAGGAAAAATAAGATTATTATTTGTAGCAGATGAAATACCGGATTCTTTAAAAAATATAATACAATTTTTAAATAATCAAATGATAAATACTGAAGTGCTAGGTGTAGAAATTAAACAGTTTGTATCAGATGGAAAAACAAAGACATTTGTGCCTACAATAATAGGAAAGACAAGTAATTCTATAGCAGTAAAAAATAAAACTTCGTGGACTGAAGAAGGATTTTTAAATGCAGTGAAAGATATAGATGGAGAATTAGTAGATGTTTGTAATAAAATATTAGCTGCATTTAGAAGTTTTGGATGTGAAATAAATTGGGGAAGCGGAAAATTAACTCCAAGTTTTGTACCTTTATATAGAGGAAAACAAGAAAATAAATTATTTGCAGTATATGCATATTCAACAAGTGTAAAAATTGAGATTTATTTTAAATTCTATAAAGAGCCTTATTTTGTTAAGGCAAGAAAACAAGAACTAAAATCAAAGCTTAATGAAATTTTTAATGTGAATATAAGTGATGGTGATTTAGACAAAAGAGTGCCATTATTAATAGATATCTTGAAAGACGAACAAAAGATGAAATCATTTTTAGATTATTTTAAGGATTTAGTTGAAGGGTTAAAAAATAATCCTGATAATTAAAAATATGTTATATATAAATGTATAAATAAAACAAAAGGGGATGTCGCACGAACAATTAAAAACCTGTTCTGCAATAGCCTTTTTCTAACTTAAATTAAATGTACTTTTTAGTGTTTGATTAAGGAAAATTTACTTTTAAAACATAAAAATAGACACAAGAAATAAAGGTATTAGAAATACCCATTTTTAGAAAAAGTTTAAATTCTGATTATATAGTATTGTGTTTGGTCATACAATTATTATACAAAAAAGGGCATCGCCCTATTTCTTAGTGCGACAGCCCCTTATTTAAAATATTTATTTAAACTTATTTTTTTTCTAATTTAAATGAGCTCTTTAATGGAACTATTCTGTTGAATACTAATTTGTCTTCAGTAGTGTATTTAGTGTCTACACTGAAGAATCCATTTCTTACAAATTGGAATTTATCAAGTGGTTTTGCGTCTTTTATTTGAGTTGGTTCTACAAAACCTTGTAGTATTTCAAGTGAATTAGGATTTATTTGTTCTAAGAAGTGTTTACCTTCGTTTTCTGGGTCATCATCTAATATTAATGGTTCAAATAATCTAAATTCACAAGGAACAGCATTTTTAGCATCTACCCAGTGTACAGTACCTTTTACTTTTCTTCCAGTAAATCCAGAACCACTCTTAGTTTCAGGATCATAAGTACCGTGGATTTCTACTATTTCACCGTTTTCGTCTTTTACGAAATCAGTACATTTTACAAAATATGCACCCATTAATCTTACTTCGTTTCCTACGAAGAAACGTCTGTATTTCTTAACTGGTTCTTCCATAAAGTCGTCTCTTTCTATGTAGACTTCTCTACTAAATGGAACAAGTCTCTTACCAGCTTCTTCGTTTTTAGATATATTTTCTACTTCTAGCATTTCAGTTTGACCTTCTGGATAGTTAGTTATAACTAATTTTAAAGGTTTAAGAACAGCCATAGCAAGTGGAGCCTTTGGTTGTAAATCTTCTCTTAGGAAGTGGTCTAAAAGTCTAGAGTCGACTGTAGAATCGGCTTTAGCAACACCTATTTCATTACAGAAGGCTCTTATAGCTTCTGGAGTAAATCCTCTACGTCTAACACCTGATATAGTAGGCATACGAGGGTCATCCCAACCATCAGTTATACCTTCATCAACTAGAAGTTTTAATTTTCTCTTACTCATAACAGTGTTTGTTAAGTTAAGTCTTGCAAATTCGATTTGTCTTGGAACATTTTCCATTTCACATTCTCTGACGAACCAATCGTAAAGTGGTCTTTGGTCTTCGAATTCTAGAGTACATATAGAGTGAGTTATTCCTTCTATCGCATCTTCTAGTGGATGAGCGAAAGAATACATTGGGTATATACACCATTTATCTCCTGTATTGTGGTGAGAGTTGTGAGAAATTCTGTATATAACAGGGTCTCTGAAGTTTACGTTAGGAGAAGACATATCTATTTTAGCTCTTAAGACTTTTTCTCCATTTGCAAATTCACCATTTTTCATTCTTTCGAATAAGTCTAAGTTTTCTTCTATTGATCTATTTCTGTATGGACTTTCTTTACCTGGTTCTGTTAAAGTACCACGAGTAGCTCTTATTTCTTCTTGAGATAAGTCACATACATAAGCTTTACCTTTTTTGATTAAAAGTACAGCTCTTTTGTACATTTCATCGAAATAATCAGAAGCAAAGTATAAATTGTCCCAATTAAATCCTAACCACTTAACGTCTTCTTTGATTGAGTTTACGTATTCTTCATCTTCTTTAAGTGGATTAGTATCGTCGAATCTCATATTTACTTTTCCGTTAAATTCTTCTGCTAATCCGAAGTTTAAGCAAATTGATTTAGCATGTCCTATGTGTAAATATCCATTTGGTTCTGGTGGGAAACGAGTTATTATAGATTTATGCTTCCCAGATGCTAAGTCATCTTTAATTATGTTTTTTATAAAGTTAGTACGATTATTTTCGCTTGACATAAAAATTACCTCACATTTGTTTTATTTTATAATATGTATAAATTTATTATAATTCATATTACTAATTTTAATTCAATATTAGAAAAAAATAAAGTATATTTAATTAAATTAAGCAAATTAAAAAATTAAATAAATTATATTTGTAAAAAAGATTATTTTTAGATATATAATGTTATAAAATTATGGTATATTATTTGTAATAGTATACCATAATTTTAAAAAAAGTAAAATTTAGTATTTAAGGAGGCAAAATGAAAAAGTATTTAAGATCTTATGGGATTGCATTTATTATAGTTTTAATATATGCATTTATTAAATTACCAGTTATAAGAATTGATTTTACATCTGGTTTTTCTACTGCGATATTGTTTTTTGTAGTTGCAGGTATAATCGATATGATGTTTGACAGAGGAAATAAAACCTCAAAGCTTGCAAAAAATAATTTTGTAATAGCGTTGATTTTGCTTGTTCTAGTTATAGCTATTCCATTTTTTGTAACTACACCGATTTTCCATGCAAATGCATATAAAAATTTAATCGGCGAAGTATCTGAAAGTGAATTTACAGAAGATGTAAGTCCTGTAAATGTAAATGATATACGTATTGTCGATGAAGATATGGCCATGAAGCTAGGAGAGAAAAAAATAGGTGAAATACCAGCTATAGGTAGTGTTTCACAGCTTGGCGAGTTTCATATCCAAAGTGTAAATGGAGAGCTTTACTGGGTAGCGCCTTTAGTACATAGAGATATTATAAAATGGATTACTAACCTAGACGGTACTGATGGATACGTTATGGTATCGGCTACAGACCCTCAGGATGTAAAATTAGTCCAAACTCTAGACAAAAAGCCTATAAAGATAAAATATCAACCAGAAGCTTATTTCCTACAAGATTTACATAGATATCTTTATATAAACGGACTTGTAAACTACGGAATGACTGAATTTACACTTGAAATAAACGATCAAGGTAGACCTTACTGGGTTGTTAGTTTATACGAGCATAAAGTTGGATTTTCAGGCTCTGATGCTGTAGGAGTTGCAGTTTTAGATGCACAAACTGGAGAATTAAACGTATACGATATAGAAAACGCTCCAAAATGGATAGATAGAATACAACCACAATCTATGGTAATAGATCAAATTACAGATTGGGGATTATATGTAAAAGGATTTATAAACTCTGTATTTACAGAAGAAGGCGTATTAGTGCCTACAGAGGGTGAATCTTTAGTATACGGTAATGACGGCAAATCTTATTGGTATACAGGTATAACATCTTCAGGTGGAGATGAATCTACAGTAGGATTTATGTTAGTCGATTCTAGAACTAAAGAAGCTAAGCTTTATATGCAAACAGGTGCTACAGAAACTGCTGCTATGACATCTGCAGAGGGTAAAGTACAAGAAAAGAATTACGAAGCTACATTCCCAGTTATGTACAATATCTATGGAACACCTACATACGTTTGTGCTCTAAAAGATAAGGCTGGACTTGTAAAAAGTGTGGCATTTATATCAGTAGAAGACTACAGTGTACTAGCTGTTGGAAACAATAAGAGAGAGGCTCTAGCTGCTTATAAAGAAGCTCTAGAATCTGAAGGGGAAGATTTGAAATTTGAAACTGATGTAGATACTGTAGAGCTTTCTGGTACTGTAGATAGAATAAGTGCAGATGTACAAGATGGTATGACTACTTACTTCTTTACATTGAAAAACAACAATACATTGTTTAAGGGAACTTCTAAGACATCTGATAGATTACCACTGACTAAATCAGGAGATAATGTATCTATTTCTTATACAAAAACTGATAGCGCTACGATTTCAATAACTAAATTTGAAAATAATAGTATATTAGGTAAATCTTCTAAAAACGATAAAAAAGAAGCTACAGAGGATAAAGCTTCAGAAAAAGAAAAAACTAACAAATCTAATGAAGCAGAAGCTACAGAAGGTGAAAATTCAAATTAATATAATTTACTATGCACTATAAAAAGTGAATTCATATGAATTCACTTTTTTTGTAGAGTTTTTTATTTTAATTAATATAATATATTAAATAATATTACATCTTTGGAGAGGTTTATATGACTATACTTGAAAAGGAGATACTTTTTATAATTAGTAGGCTTAGATGTTTAACTGAAACTCAATTTAATAAACTTTTCAACTACAAAAGAGATTCTAAAAAAAAGACTTTAAAAAGAACACTAAGGAGGATGTGCAATGATTATATTTTAGTTAAATTTCCTTGCAATATTAATTATAGGGGTTATAAAGAAAATTCTTATTTATATTATATAAATGGAGCTAGTGAGTTTTACAAGGGAGACGATTTAATAAAGGCGTTAATAAGCTCTGATATTGCTGTAAAATTAAATCTTGCAAATTTCGATATAGTCAGGTTTTACAGGAATATAAATATTGGGGATAATAATTACTCTTTATATATCGAATATATAGACAGTAATTGTCAGAGAAAACAAGTTCTTTTTGATATACAATTAGGAAATAATATCGACTTATCAAAATACTATACTCTTAAATCGGATATGAAAAACACGACTATTCCGTTTTTTATGGTTCCAAATATAATAGTCGTTACAAATAGTTTAAATGAAGACGATTATTTATACACTCAAAATACAGAAAATATTTTCTTAATTGACATGTCTTTACATTCTATGTTCAAATATTTATAATATTTGCAAAAATTAAATTTGTTTTTTAAAATAAAGTTAAAAATTGTAAAATAATGGTTGCAAAAAATCGAATTATATGCTTAAATTATATTGATAATTTGATTACTAAGCCTAGGGTAGAGGTGCTTTAAATTAATAGTATCTATAGGGAGCTGGCGAGCGTAGATTTATAGAGAAAGGAGTTTAGAGCCGAAGTTGTAGACTTGGCAAAGTCTGCTGCTGGACTTATGCATAATATGTATAAGGCTGTCACTATGTTTGTGATGAGCTACAAGGTTTACTTTGATACTTAACGTCCAAAGTATTCCTTTGGGCGTTTTTAAATACCCAAAAAGATTAAGGGGGTAAAAAAATGGGTGATATAATAGTACAAAAATACGGTGGAAGTTCAGTTGCTACAACTGAAAAAATAACAACAATTGCAAAGAGATTGATAGAAAGAAAAAAAACAGATCCTAAAATAGTAGTAGTAGTTTCTGCAATGGGAGACACTACAGATGATTATATAAGTCTTGCAAAGGATATAACAGCTACTCCAGATAAAAGAGAGCTAGATGTTTTGATGTCTACAGGAGAAATGATATCAGCATCACTTTTAGCTATGAGCTTAAATTCTCTAGGATGTCCAGCAATAAGCTACAATGCTTATCAATTAGAAATCCAAACAAGTGGAACTCACGGAAAATCTTTAATAGACGATATAAATATAGAAAAGATAGAAAAAAGCTTAGATGAAGGCAAGATAGTAGTAGTAACAGGTTTTCAAGGATTAGATGATGAAGGAGATATAACTACTCTAGGTAGAGGAGGCTCTGATACATCAGCTGTAGCACTTGCTGTAAAATTAAACGGAAAATGTGAAATCTACACAGATGTAGACGGAATATACTTCACAGATCCAAGAAAATTTAAAGACGCTAAAAAGTTAGAAGAAATAGAATACGAAGAAATGTTAGAGCTTGCAAGCCTAGGTGCTCAAGTAATGCATTCAAGAAGTATAGAGCTTGCTCAAAAATACCAAATAGAATTATACGTAGGTCTATCATGTAGTGATATAAAAGGAACATACATAAGGGGGATAAAAAACATGAAATTAGAAGATAAAGTTATAACAGGACTTGCAACATCTGACGACGACGTTGCTATAACTATAGAAATAGATGAAGATAAGGTAGTAGATTTATTTGAAAACATAGCAAAAGAAAACATAAGCATGGATATGATAAGTCAAACTGCTCCAATGAACTCAAAAATAAGCGTTTCATTTACAATACCAAAAGAAGATTTAAACCAAGGAAAAGCTATAGTTGAAAAATATGTTCCACAAGAAAACATATTAGTAGACGAAAATATAACTAAATTATCTCTAGTAGGTCTAGGAATGAAACACACTAGTGGTGTTGCATCAAAGGTATTTAGCATATTAAAGAAAAATGGAATAAAAATAAAATTAATAACTACATCAGAAATAAGAATAACTTGTGCTATAAGCTCTGAAGATACAGCTGTAGCTGTAAATGAAATAGCAAAAGAATTTAATGTGTAAAAATTACTAGAATTTAGGAGGACAATATGAAACTTCATGGAAGTATGGAAATAAAAAACGATGATCTTTATATAGGTGGAGTAAAAACTCTTGATCTTGTAGAAAAATACAAAACTCCACTATATGTATTTGATGAAGAATTGATAAGAAATAATTGCAGAGAATATGTAAAAGCTTTTAAAGTAAACGAAAATGGAAATAAAGTAGCATATGCAGGTAAGGCATTTTTAACTAAATACATGTGCAAAATAGTCAAAGAAGAAGGACTTTGCCTAGATGTAGTTTCAGGCGGGGAATTATACACTGCATATAAAGCAGGTATGCCTATGGAAAATATATTGTTCCACGGAAACAATAAAACAGTAGATGAAGTAAAATTAGGGATAGAATTAGGAGTTGGGAGATTTGTAGTAGATAATTTTTATGAATTAGACTTAATCGAAAAATTCTGTCTAGAA